>DASXEF010000796.1:0-2536 GCA_036490255.1 Kofleriaceae bacterium | reverse complement strand
GGCATCGACCGGCCTCAACGGCTTGATCGGGTTCGCGCTATTCGGCGCGAGCTATTTGTTCTCGCTCTACTGCGGCGCGGTGATGCACTACACCGCGCTCGATATCGGCCGCGTGTTCCTGCTCGCCGGCTTGGCGCAGGTCTTCTTGATGCCGCTGATCGGCAAGATGGCGAACAAGGTCGACCCTCGCTACATGCTGTTCTTCGGCGTCGCGATGGCGACGTGGTCGCAATGGATCTGCGCGAACCTGACCGCCGACGCGGATTTCTATCACCTGGTCTGGCCAAACCTCATACGATCGCTCGGCCTCGGCTTCGTGTTCATCCCGGTGAGTATCGCGGCGCTGTCGGATCTACCGCCGGAGCAGCGCGGCAACGCGACCGGCCTGTTCAACCTCACGCGCGAGCTCGGCGGATCGCTCGGTACCGCGTGGATGGGCAAGGTCGTCGCCGACGGCATCGCCGTGCACTCGACCGAGATCGGCCAGCACGTGTCGATCTTCGATCCCGCGACGATCGACTCGTGGACGCAGATCGCGCGTTCCGGGCTCGACCCCGCGATGATCCTCGGCGTGCGCGTCAGTCGCGAATCGATGGTGCTGTCGTTCAACGACGGCTTTCGCCTGACCATGATGGCCGTCGGCCTGGGGCTCGTGATGGTGCTCATCCTCAAGAAAGCCGCCAGCGCCGCAGCTCCCGCCGGCGCGCACTGACTAACGCGCCGGCATGTTGATGAACATCGTGAGCGTGCCGTGCACGTCGACGTTGTCGTGCGGCTCGAGCCCGCACACCGTGCCGTGTTCGCAGCGGCCGTAGCCGTGCTCGTTGTCGACCGCTTTCATCTCGTAGCTGCCGACGAAGCCCAGCTTCGCGAGTGCGGCTTTGACCTGCTCGATCGGTTTGTCGATCAGCGGCCGGATCTGCGACGCGACGATGAGGCCCTTCTTGTGGCCGTTGCGTACGACGTTGACGTTGACGAGGTGATACTTGTCGAACAGCGTGCCGGGCGCGGGGTCCTGGCACCGGATGTAGCCGTCGTCGACGTCCGGCGCGTTGTCGCAGAAGATCTGATGATCTTCGGCCTCTGCGACGAAGCCGGCCGCTTTCATCAGCGCGTTGGCCTCGTCGAGCGTCTTGCCGACGAGGTTCGGCACTTTCACTTTGGTCTCGGCGAACGCCACGCTCGCGACGAGCACGCAGACCACCACCGTCACGGCACGCATGACGTGACGCTATCACGGCAAACTGCCCGAACTGCTAGCGCGATCTGGCAGCGCACGCGGCGCGAGAACGCACTACAGTGATCGCCATGGCCGCCGCAGTTGGAGCTCCCGCACAAGCCGCATACGGCGGTGGTGGTGGCGGCGGCGGCGGCGGCGGCGGCGGTGGTGGCGGCGGCGGTGGCGGTGGTGGCGGCGGTGGCGAAAAAGCCAACGTCGCGAATCCGCACAAAGGCGGCAAACAGGGCGGCCCTCCGAAGGAGGACAAGCTCGAGCTGCGCCAGTACCTCGGCGTGTTCCGCTACAGCAAACGCGCGATCCAGCTGGTGTGGGCGACGAGCAAGCGGCTCACGCTCGGCCTCGCGATCTGTAGCTTGATCGCCGGCCTGTTGCCGACCGGCATCGCGTACGTCGGCAAGCGACTCGTCGACACGATCATCTTGGCGGCGAAGACCGCGTCGATCGGCGAGCGCCATCACGCGATGGAGTGGGTCGGCGCCGAGCTCGCGCTCGTGGTCGCCCTCGCGCTGGCGAATCGCACCGAAGGCATCTTCCGCTCGCTGCTGCGCCAGCTGCTCGGCCAGCAGATCAACGTCGACATCCTCGAGAAGGCGCTGACGCTCGATCTCTCTCAGTTCGAAGACAGCGAGCTCTACGACAAGATGACGCGCGCGCGACGCGAGGCATCGAGCCGCCCGCTATCGCTGGTTTCGGAGACGTTCGAGCTCGGTCAGAGCATCGTCACGCTCGTCGGCCTCGGCGGCTTGCTCGCGGCGTTCTCGCCGATCGCGCTCGCCGTGCTGACCGTCGCCGCGATCCCGCCGTTCATCAGCGAGCTCAAGTTCTCCGGCGACGCGTTCCGGCTGTCGCGCTGGCGCACGCCCGAGACCCGCGAACAGCTCTATCTCGAGACCGTGCTCGCCCGTGAAGATCACGCGAAAGAGGTCATGCTGTTCGGCCTCGGCCCGCGCTTCTTGGAGCGCTACAAGGCGATCTTCGACAAGCTGTACGCCGGCGATCGCGCGATCGCGATCAAGCGCGGCATCTGGGCGCTGATCCTCGGCACCATCAGCCAGGTCGCGTTCTACGGCATGTACTTGTGGATCGCGCTCTCGGCGATCGACAGCACGATCACGATCGGCGCGATGACGATGTACGTGCTCGTCTTCAAGCAAGCGCAGTCCGCGCTGTCGAGTGCGCTCGGCGATATCGGCGGCATGTACGAGGACAACTTGTACTTGTCGAACCTCTACGAGTTCCTCGACACGCCGACCGTGACGCTCGGCGGCGAAGAGCTCGCGGGACCGAACCCGAAGG
>DASXEF010000768.1:0-3032 GCA_036490255.1 Kofleriaceae bacterium | reverse complement strand
GACGGGACGTGCACCGCTCGGATGCGCGTACGGCTCGCCGAGCAACTGCAAGATGCCGTCGCGCAGCTCGAGGATGTGGCCGAAGCGCCGGTCGGGCTCTTTCTCGAGGCAGCGCAGGATCAGCGCCTCGAGTCGCTCGTGCATGTTCGCGCCGCCCTCGGTCTGGCGCGGCGGGATCGGCGCTTCGGTGAGGTGCTTGCGCACGTATTCGCCGAACGAGCGGCCGCGAAACAACGGCTGGCCGCAGAACAGCTCGTACATGATCGCGCCGAGCGAATAGATATCGCTGCGCTGATCGATCGCCATGCCGCCGGCTTGCTCGGGAGACATGTACGCGGGCGTGCCGATCACCGAGCCGGCTTGCGTTTGAAAGCCGACATCGTCTTCTTGCTCGTCGCGATTGATCAGCTTCGCGACGCCGAAATCGAGCAGCTTCGCGAGCTCGCCACCATCGGCGGTCGCGGTGACGACGACGTTGTCGGGCTTGAGATCGCGATGGATCACACCGACCGCATGCGCGGCGCCGAGGCCGTCGCAGATCTGCACGAGCACGGCGAGCGCGCGCGGCAGATCGATGCCGGTGCGCGCCCACTTGCCGAGGCTTTGCCCCTGCAACAGCTCCATGATGATGAACGTCGTGCCGTCGGGCAGCTCGACGAAGTCGGTGACGTCGACGATGTTGCGATGCCGAACGCGGTTGACCGTCTTCGCTTCCTGAAAGAAGCGATTGACCGATTCGCGGCGCCGCGCGTAATCGGCGCGCAGCAGCTTGAGCGCGACCTCGCGGCCGAGCTTGACGTGCTCGGCGCGATACACGTAGCCCATGCCGCCCTTGCCGAGCAGCTCGACGAGCCGATACGTGCCGAGCGTCGCGCCGAGGCGATTATCGGGATCGTCGGAGTTGCGTGGGATCGGCGGTGGCCGCGTCGCGGCACGCTCGGGCTTCGGCTGGCGCGCGTTGGGCGATTCGACTTTCGTGCGCTCGTCGCCGGTGCCGGTCGCGAGCGACGGATGATCGCGCGGATCGATGTCGATCGAGAGTGGCGCGGTTGGATCGCGAGCCTGCGCGGCCTCGTTACGGCCGACCCGTGCAGAACGCGGATCACGCGGGTCTCGAGTGGTCACGATCTCCCAGGAAATTGTACGCCGATGCCCGAGCGATTTCGAGCGCTTAGTCGCACGGTGACGGCTGGCTGAGCACGCGCAAAGCCTCTGATATCGCCAGCTTGACCTGATCCGACGCCTCTTGAGCCTGTTGCGCGCGAAGCGGCGTGATCGCCTGCGTGTTGCAGAGGTCGCGCAGTGCGTGCGCCGTCGCTGCACGGATGTCGCGACTCGGATGCGAGAGCAGCGGCACGAGCAGCGGCAGATCCGTGCCGACGCGCTGCGGACCGATCGCTTCGATCGCGCCGCGCAGCATCACGATCGTCGTGCCGTCCTGGTTCGGCTCGTTCGCGGTGATGAAATCGACGAGCGCTTCGTGCGCGATATCCGTCGTGTTGCACGGCGCCGTGCAGTACGACGCGAGCGCGTGCAGCGCGCGGATCCGCACGCCGACATCGATGCCCGAGCCCTGTGCGATCGCGGCGAGGCTGTCGAGCGGGTCGGTGAAGTTGGAGTCGAGCTCGGTCGGCGTCGGCACCGTGTCCATCGCGGTCAACACGTTCGTCGCCTGCATGCTGAGCTCCGCCCCATCGCCGTGGGCGGTCGTGGCGAACGCGAGCGCGGCCAGCGCGACGAGCTCGAGCCTCACTGCAGCACCACGCTGCGGGCGAGGATGTTCTTTTGACCTTGCGACAGCGTCGTGCCGCCGAGATCCGAATAGAACATCAAGTTCGAGCTCGATGCGTCGCTGTCGCTGATCGGATCGACGGTGTTGTCGATGTCGATGTTGTCGTAGAGGCCCATGTAGCGCGCGATCTCGTGTGCCGCGACACGCGCGACGTCGGTCCAGCTGCGGTAGCACAGCGAATCGAGCGCGACGATGACGCCGGATTGCGCGGTGCCGCCGATGCCGGCCGGCCCGGGATTCGGTCCGAACGCCTGCAAGCCCGCGGGCGACAGCGAGCGCACGAAGAACACGTTGACGCCGTCGGAATTCGAGCCGAGCGAGAGCAACTCGGACGCGTTCGAGACGTCGAGCCCGTCGAGATCGGGATGATCGAGCAGATCGGTGTAGTCGAGCTCGCCGAGCGCGATCCCGCCGGTCGCGAAGATGCTGCGCAGCGAGCCGATGAAATCGGTCTGGAAGAAGCTCGCGGTTTGCGCCGTCGTCGCGTCGAACGTCGTGCCTTCGAACGCGGAGTCCGCGCACGGGAACTCGTCGAAATCGAGAAAGAACAAGTGCAGGTTCAGCAGCACGTTCTTGTCGAGCTTGATGACGGCGGTGATCGTCGGCGCGTTGCCGACGTTGCTGTCGCTGCCGCTGTACGGCGCGTTCTCGACGCGCACCTGCAGCGCGTACGCGCCGGTGAATAGCGGCGTGTCGGGCGACGACGGCATCGCGAGCACGGACTCGCCCGGCTGCGGGATGAACCGGATCGTGTTGCTCGTCGGGCCGATTTCGACCTGATCGCCCAGCGGATCGACGACCCCGAGGATCTGCGCTTCCTGCGTCGGATCGTCGAGCGTGAACGCGACGGAGATCGATTGCGTCGACGCCGGGATCGGCAGCCAGACCTGATTCGCCGGCGATGGATCGGGGATGTTCCACGCGAGCAAGCCCGACGACTGCAAGCAGCCGTCGAACAACGCGCCGTCGGCCTCGACGCGCGGGATCTGCACGCAGCCGGTGCCGACGCCGCAGTCGCTCGTCGTGTTGCACAGGTCGGTGCAGTGACCGAGCGCGCACAGCTTGTTGTGACAGTCGCTATCACGACTGCAACTCGCGCCAGCAGGTGCGGCTTCGCTGCTCGGCGTGCAACTCGACACCAGCGTTCCCATCGCATCTGTATCGGAGCCGAGCTCGCACGACAGCCCGGTCGCGCAGTCGGTTTCGCTCGAGCAGGTGTCGCCGTCTTGCTTCGTCGCGG
>DASXEF010000698.1:0-3714 GCA_036490255.1 Kofleriaceae bacterium | reverse complement strand
GCGATCCATGTCGCCGCGTGCGTAGAGCGTCGTGCCCGATGCATCGCGAATCCGCACCGGAACTTCGGGATTGCCGAGATCGGCGGAGCTCTCGACCGCCGTGCGATACGCGGGTAGCCCGCCCTCGAGCACGGCGACGAGGCGCTCGATGCGGCCCTCCAGAACGATCGAATCGGCGCGCTGCGACGCCGCCCGGATCGTCGGGATCGCAAACGCGACCAGCGCGACCAAGCTGGCGACGAAGACGACGACGTACCAAACGCTGATCCGGAACGCGAGCGAACGAACGCGCCGGCGATGCTCAGGGCTGGGCGCGGAGGACATAGCCTGCTCCTCGCAACGTGTGGATCAGCTTGTTCGGAAAGTCGCGGTCGAGCTTGGAGCGCAAGCGGCTAACGAGTACGTCGACGACATTGGTTTGCGGATCGAAGCCGTACTCCCACACGTGCTCGAGGATCATTGTCTTGCTCAGCACGCGTTCGGGGCTACGCATCAGATACTCGAGCAGCGTGAACTCCTTGGCCTGGAGCTGGATCGGCACGCCACCGCGCTCGGCTCGGCGCGTACGCAGATCGAGCGTGACATCGGCGTAGCGCAGCACGAACGCCTCGGCGGGTGTTGCCGAGCGGCGCACGAGCGCGTGCACGCGTGCCAAGAGCTCCGCGAACGAAAACGGCTTGGTCAGATAGTCATCGGCACCGGCTTCGAGCCCCGCGATTCGATCGTCGACCGCGTCGCGCGCCGACAAGACGATGATCGGCGTCGTGACTCTGCGCGCGCGCGCGTCTCGGATCAGCTCGAGGCCGGTCTTGCCCGGCAACATGATGTCGACGATCGCCGCGTCGTAGTGGGATGCCGCGAGGGCCGACAGACCGTCGATGCCGTCGCGCAGCCAATCGACAACGTGCCCGTCCTGCGCGAGCCCTTGGTGAACGAACTCGCCAATCCGCTCATCGTCTTCGATCAGCGCGAGTCGCATGTCTGCGACTCAAGCATGGGGCAATTCCGATCTGGTGGCGACCACGCGCTCGACCGAATCGCGCGGTAGCCATCCGGCTCGGTCGCCATCGCGGACGTAGATATAGTCTCCATGCGTTTGCTCGACCTCGACGGTTTCGCCCTCCGGCGCCGTGAATGCGGGCTCCGCCGCTGCGAGCGGCGCGATGCGGGCGGGCTCGCTGCGAACGACGATCGCCTCTCGCTCGCGAGGCGCGACCGCGATCGCGGCGGTCAGTGCGAGACCGGCGATGGCCGCTCCGACCAGCCCCGTCGTGATCGCCGCGCGTCTGCGCACCGACCATGCGAGACCGATCGTCCCGAGGCTCGCGACGACACCGCCCGCGAGCGCGAGCAGCGCCCACTCGTCGCTCGTCAGCGTGCCGAGTGCGGCGTCGAGCCTCGACTGCTCGGGCTCCGCGATGCCGGCGGCTTCGCGCGTTCGAACAAGCTCGGAGCCGATCGCGGCGTCGCGCGGCGCGAGCAAGTGCGCGCGTTCCAGCGCGAGGATCGCGAGGCCCGGATGGCCGCTGCTCGCGTACTTCGTCCCGAGTTGATACTCGGCATCTGGCGACCACGCGTCGGCGGCCAGCGCGGGTGTAGCAACTGCCGCGGTGAACGCGACGGCAAGTAGGGTTCGAATCATGATTGCGACTCCAGGGTAGAGAGCTCGGTGCGGACGACCGCGCGCCAGTGATCGAGCGGCTCGTCGTCGATCGACGCGTTGCCGTAGGAAACATCGTCGGCGTGCTCGAACACGGCGCGAATGGTCTCGCCGCGCGTGCCCATGCGCAGGTCGACGTCGTGTGCGGTGATCGCATCGGGCGCGACATGCCACGCGTCGCCGAGTCGCGTCTGGAGCGCGAGCCGTGCCGCCGCAAAAAACGCGGCGCGATCGTTCTTGTAGGTCGCGTGCGTCATCGCGATCGAGGCTCGATCGATCGCGCGGTCGACTCGTCGCGCGCGCAGCATGTCCGCGATCTTCGGGCTGCGGCGCCACCACGCGACACCGACCAGCAGCGCGGTGAGCGACGCGAGCGCGGCGGCGACGAGCCAGAACCGCGCGCGGTGGATCAGCGGCACGAGCGTCGCGCGCGTCGCGCCGCGCACGACGTGCGAGGAGCTCGTCGACGCGGCCGGCGTTCGCTCGGCCAACGCGTTGGTTCCATCGACGTGAAGCGTGACCGGCGCGGTTTGCGCGACCACGTACGCGTGCGTCGTCGGATCGAAATACGGCAGCGCCATCGCCGGCACCGTCACGTCTCCGCCGTGCGCGGGCACGATCGTTTGCGTGAACGTCTTCGTGCCGGTCAGCGGAGCTGTTCCCGGTGCGAAGCTCGCCTTGATCGGATACGCGCGCAGATCGCGCGTGTCGTCGGCGCCGGTCATCGACACGCGATCGAAGTTGCCGGTACCCGTGACGCGGAGCGTGAGCTCGAGCGGCTCGCCGACTCGAGCCGTCGCCGTGATCGGATCGAGGCCGACCGCGAAGTGGCCGACCGCGCCGTCGAACCCGCGCGGTTCTCCGGGCGGAAGCTCGGCGACCGCGAGCGATCCGCTCGTCGCGCGCAGCGTGACGTCTTCGCGCTGCATCGGAGCGATGTCGAACATCGAGTCGACGTCGGCGAACGGATCGGCACCGCCGAAAAACGCGTCCATCGGATCTTGCGGCGGTGCTTGGCGTCGAACCGCGTCCTGATAGGCGAGCTCGACGGGCAACTCGACTACCAGCGCGCCCGTGCTTGGCTTTGCCGGCGCCAACACGCCGGTCCACGTGGCTTCGAGCCAGGTCTCACCGCGCACGTCGACGTGGGTCTGTGATGGTTTGTCGCTGAGCTCCGAGAGTGTGAAGCCGTCAGCGGTCACGTGCGGAGCACCTTCGAGCGTCGCCGACGTGCCGCCGCGAAAGAACGCGTGCACCTTGATCGGCACGGCTTGCCCGACGACGAGCTTCGTCGTCGGTAGCTCGAGTGAAAGAAACGCGTGGCTCGAGCTCGAGGCGTGTGCGACGGCGGCGCGAGCTTGTGTGGTCACTTGCGCCGCGGCGACGCTCGCGTGGATCGGCGCGGTTTGCTCGGCGCCGACTGAGATCGGCGGAATATCGATCGCGCCGGTCCGCGCGGGGACGATCGCGTATACGAACGTGCTCTGGTGCGTCGTCGCGCCGTTTACCGACGACGTTTGCGACATCTGGCCCGTGAACCGGACGGTCGCGCCGTCGACGTGCGGGGCCGGTGGCGGGCTCGCTTCGCCGTCGGTCGTGATCGACAGCTCGGCCGCGGTGCCGACCGCCAGCGTCGACGGCCGGAGATCGGCGTGAACCGCGGCGACGGCCGTCGCGGGAATCGCGAAAGCTGCGAGCACGGCAAGTGCGAGTTGGCGTTGCATGACGATCACCAATCCTTCGTCGTTGTGGGTTGTGCCGAATGGTTCGCGCGGCCGTGGATCGCCATCGGCTTGAGCTCGCCCTCGACCGAATCGAGCAGGTGCACCGCTTCGTCGCGCGTGAGCTCACCTGCGGCGCGCCGCTTCGCGTCCGCGGCCGCCTCTGCAGCGGTCGTCGGCTTCGCGTCGCCGGGGCGTGACGTCGACGAGCTCGCGGCACCGGGCGCGTTCGGCGGTTGTGGGCGCTGAGCGTCGCGATCATTCGCCTGCTGACCTTGGCCTTGCTGGTTCTTGGCCTGCTGAACTTGGCCTTGCTGGTTCTTGGCCTGCTGA
>DASXEF010000660.1:0-10559 GCA_036490255.1 Kofleriaceae bacterium | reverse complement strand
GAGATCCGATTCGCGCTCGTCGCGGCCGGCGTGATCGCGTACCTGTTCGGCGTCTCGTTCTTCACGACGTTTCACGAGCCGCCCGCGCCGCGCTCGATCCGCACGCTGTCGTCGGCGCAGCAAGGCCCGGCGTCGCGCTGGCAGCGCCGCGAGCGCGTGTACTGGGGGCTGACCGCGTTGTCGATCATCTTCCCGGCCGCGCTGATCGCGTGGGTCGACTACGACTCGGCGATCGCGACGTTCCTCGGCAAGATGTATCCGGGCCGCGTCGCGCTGATGACGACCGCGCTGACCGTCGGCGCGATCGGCCTGTGGCTCGGCGTGTTCCACTACGCGTTCCTCGGCGTGTTGCGGCCGCATCGCACCGGCGACCGCGATCTGGTGAGCGCACTCTCGAAGGCGCGCGCCGACGCCAAGACCGGCAAGCCGCGCGCGCGGTTCTACGCGGCGGTCGCAGCCGCGCTCGGTGCGATGCTCGCACTCGTCCTGATGAGGCATTGGTCATGAGACGTTATTTCTTCGAAGTGCTCGCCGTCGCGTTGATCGGCGGCTCGTTGTTCTTCTTCAAGGAGACGCTCGATTACCTGGCGCGCCGCGATTACGTCGCCGCGCTGCTCGTGATGGTGATCGGCGTCGCCGTGATCTCCGTCGGCAATGAGATGGCGCGGCTCGCCTTGGTGCAGCGCGACTGAACATGCGTTGGCTCGCGCTCATGTCGCTCGTCGCGTGCGGATCGCAAACGACGGCGCCCGAACCTCACGGACCGCCGGCCGCGTTCGTCGCGCAGCCGGCGCAAGGCGACGTGATCGTCGCGACCGTCGACGGCACGCCGATCTACGGCGCGTGCGTGCAGGGCCAAGCCGCGCGCGGCGCCGATCGCAAGACCGCGCTCGAGCAGTGCATCGACTTCGAGCTGCTCGCGCACGCCGCGACGCCGTATGCGAGCGACCCCGAGGTCGCGCTCGCGACGCACACGGCGATGGTGAGCCAGCTCGTCGGCCAGGTCTACGAAGACGGCTACACCAAGCCCGAACAGTTCGGCGGCAACTGGCAGATGTTCGTCGGCAAGAATCTATTTCACGTCCGCCACGAGGAGTATCGCGCGTCGACGTACGTGCGCATCGTCGTGCCCGACAAGGCCGCGCCGCAGCAAGACGCCGACGCGCACGCGATGGCCGACAAGATCGCCGCGGCGGTCGCCGGCGAGCGCGGGCTCGTCGGGCCCGACTTCGTCGCGATCGCGCAACAGATCGCGGGGCCGATCCAGCTCGCGCACGAAGACATCCCGCCGTATCGCGTCGGCGCACTCGACGAGCACTACGCGCAGGCGCTGTTCGCGATCCCCGAGGTCGGCCGCGCGTCGGCTGCGGTGCGCACGAAGTGGGGTTGGGACGTGATCGCGTTCACCGACGACGTGCCGGCGGCGAACCCGAGCGACGCCGAGATCGCGACCGCGCTGATGCCCGACGTCAAGCGCGCATTCTTCAACATCTGGACCGATCGCATCCGCAAGGCGCTCGGCGTGCGCGTCGAGCTCGTGCCGCAGAACGTCGACAAGCTGGATTCGCTGCCATGAGCGCGGCCACGCCGTTTGCCGCGATCTTGAAGCGCGCGGTCGACGCGACGCCGCACGCGATCGGCGGCGCGTTCGCCGATTCCGAAGGCGAGATGGTCGACAGCTACTCGACGATGGATCGCCACGACTGGGCCGTGCTGACCGCGCACTACGGCGTCGTGCTGAGCCAGCTCACCGCCGCATTCGGCACCATGCACTTCGGTGGCCCGGAGTACTTCATCGCGCAGCACAAGCACGTCGAGGTGATCGTGCACGCGGTCGACGACGGCTACTACGCGCTGCTCGCGTGCACCGAGTCGGTGCCGATGACGAGCGCGATCGAGCACCTCCGCGTCGCCGCGCAAGAGCTGCGCCGGGAGATGCAATGAAGCGCGCGGTGTTGGCGCTGCTGCTGGTGGCGTCGATCGCGCGCGCGGACGACATCGCCGACTACGATCCGCGCAGCTCGGCGTGGAACGGCATGGCGCAGTTCGTCGCGCTGGCCGAAGGCGGCGGTTACACCGTCACGCCGGTCTCCGAGCTCGAGTGGAGCGAGCTCGGCGCGGACGACATCTTGTTCCTGATCTATCCGACCAAGCGCGTCGACCCGACGCGGCTTTCCGACTTCGTGCAAGCCGGCGGCAACGTCATCCTCGCCGACGATTTCGGCGATTCCGAAGACGCGATGAGCGGCCTCGGCTTGTTGCGCGCGTCGCAGACGCCGCCGAAGGCGAGCCACTACTACGAAGGCCGCCAGTGGGCGCCGATCGCGACCGCGCAGAGCGATCACCCGATCGCGCGCGACGTCGGCGAGGTCGTGACGAACCATCCGGCGGCGCTGTCGCACGTCGAAGGCGCGACGACCGTGATCGGCTTCGACGAAGGCGCGCTGGTCGTCGCCGGGGAGCGCGGCACCGGCCGCTTCGTCGCGGTGTCGGACCCGAGCATCTTCATCAACCGCATGCAGCAGGAGCCGTTTCACGGCAACGTGCAGCTCGCCGCGAACATCCTGCGCTGGCTCGATCGCGATCACCGCGCGACCCACATCGTGCTGCTGCGCGGCGACATCGCGATGTACGGCGATCCGCAGCCGTTCATCGACGATCCACACGGCGGCAAGACCGGCCGCGCGATCGGCGCGGTCAACAAGTGGCTCGGCGCGCGCAGCGAATGGTTGCTCACGCCCGGCGCGATGAAGGCGGTCGCGGCGGCGCTCGCGTTCGTGCTGCTCCTGCTCGCGATCGTCGCCCTGCCCGTGCGGCGCGGCCCGCGCATCGACGGCGCGTGGCTCAAGTTCGCGCGGCCGCAGCGCCGCGACGATGCGAGCGCGCTGATCTTGGCCGCCGATCGCGCGCTGCCCGCGAACCAGCGACGGCGCGACGCCCGCGGTCCGCTGCTCGTGCTCGCGTGCATCCTGCGCGACCAGGTCCAAGGCTACCTCGTCGAGCTGACGCACCACCCGGAGCCGCTCTACACGATGCCCGAGGCGGAGCTGGTCGCACGGGTCTCGGCCGCGCACGGCACCGAAGCCGGCGTCGCGCTCGCGCGGGTGTACCGGCGGCTGCGCGCGCTGCCCAGCCGCAGCCAGGCCGCGGCGCCGTGGAGCTCGGGGACCGTCCCGCGCCGCGATTTCGAGAGTCTCTACCGAGATGTGGCCGAGCTGTGTCGTACTCTCGGACACGCGCTCGACGAAGCGTGAAGCATGCAAGCCGCCCTCACCCACGACAAGCTCACCCGCGTTCACCAGCTCGCTCGCGCGATCACCGACGAGGTCGGCCGCGCGTACATCGGCACGCCGCAGACGACCGAGGCACTGCTCGTCGCGCTGCTCGCGCGCGGCCACGTGCTGATCGAAGGCTATCCGGGCGTCGCCAAGACGACGCTCGTCAAAGCATTCTCGGCCACGCTCGGCTGCCACTTCCGCCGCATCCAGTTCACGCCGGATCTGCTGCCGAGTGACATCACCGGCACCTACATCCTCGACATGCGCACGAACACGTTCGTGCTGCGCGAGGGTCCGGTGTTCACCAACGTGCTGCTCGGCGACGAGATCAACCGCGCGCCGGCGAAGACGCAGTCGGCGCTGCTCGAGGCGATGCAGGAACAGCAGGTCACGATCGAAGGCGAGACCCGCGCGCTCGCCGAGCCGTTCATCGTGCTCGCGACGCAGAACCCGATCGAGCAAGAGGGCACCTATCCGCTCCCCGAAGCGCAGGTCGATCGCTTCTTGATCAAGCTCAAGATGGGCTATCCGGCGCCGGCCGACGAGAAGCGGATGCTCACGACCTACGACAAGACGCCACCGCCGCCGCGCGCGGTCGTCGGGCCGACCGAGGTGCTCGAGATGCAGGCGCTCGCGCAGAACGTCTACGTCGCCGAGGAGCTCGTCGATTACGTGCTCGGGCTCGTCGCGTTCACGCGCAGCCACGCCCGCGTGTATCTCGGCGCGTCGCCGCGTGCCGGCTTGGCGCTCGTTCACGCCTCGAAGGGCCTCGCGCTGCTGCGCGGTCGCGACTACGTGCTGCCGGACGATGTTCGCCACCTCGCGGCGATGGTGCTCGGCCACCGCATCTTGATGACGCCCGATGCCGAGCTCGAAGGCGCGCTCGGCGCGAGCGTCGTCGGCGAGGCGCTCGACAAGGTCAGCTACAAGATGCCGCGAGGTCAGGCGCGGTGATCGCAACGCCGTGCACGTGCTCGTGTCGGTGAGAACGTGATCCCTCGGCTCGCCACGCGCGGCAAGCTCGTGCTCGGCACGGCGCTGTTGTTCCTCGTCGCCGGCGCGCTGCACGGCTCGCCGCCGCTGGTCGCGCTCGCCGGCGTGATCCTCGCGGTGCTGCTCGCGCTGTACTTGATGTTCTATCCGACGGCGATCTTGCTCCGCCGCAAGAAGATCGAGCTGTCGTGGTGGGTGCCGCCCGGCGATCAACCCGGCGGCGCGCTCGCGGTCGACCGGCCGTTCCAGCTCCACCTCGCGTTTCGCAATCACGGCAGCCGCCGGCTGCGCATCCTGTCGACGCACATCCTCACCGCAACCGGGCTCGTGATCGACGAGCGGCCGAGCGCGACCGTGCAGCGCGGCCAGCAGGTCGAGGTGACGACGTCGGTGCGGCCGCTCGCGCCCGGCTATCGCGTGCTCCACGGCGCCGCGCTGACGTTCGGCGAAGCGCTCGGCCTGTTCGACATCGAAGCGTTCTTTCCCAATCCGATCGCGGTGAAGATCTTCCCGCGCACGATCGCGCTGCGCGGCGCCGCCGTCCGCGCGATCGGCGGCGCGCTGCACGAGCAGGTCGGCATGCACCACGTGCGGCGGCGCGGCCTGTCGGGCGAGCTGCGCGAGATCCGCGAGCACTCGCACGGCGACCCGTTCAAGTTCATCGCGTGGAAAGCGACCGCGCGGCGCCAGCAGCTGATGGTGCGCGACCTCGAGAACGAGATCGTGACCACGCACGTCGCGATCGTCGACGTCGGCAACGGCATGCGCCAGGGCGCGCTCGGCCGCACGCCGCTCGATTGGTCGTGCGATGCGACGGCCGCGCTCGCGCGCACCGCCGTCGGCAACGGCGATCGCATCGGCCTGGTCGCGTTCGATACGCGCACCGTCGTCGAGCTCCAGCCCGACAGCGGTCACCATCATTACCTGCGACTCGTCGATCGCCTGCTCGACACCACGAGCGCGGTCGATGCCGATCTGACCGACGTCACGCCGGGCGAGCTCGTCGCGCTGGTCGCGCGCTATCTGGCGCATCAAGAAGCGATCGACGTGCGAATCAAAGTCGCGCCACCGCTCGACGACGCGCGGTGGACGCAGATCCAAGCCGGGCCCGACGGCCAGCTCTACGACGTCGCGGCGACCGCGCGGCTGTGCAAGCGGCTGATCGACGCGATGCTGCCCGGGCTCGGCGACAAGCCGGCCGAGCGCGATCACAAGGTCGCCAAGGACGCGCGTGTCGACCCGCGCCAGAAGCTGCCGGTCGTCGTCGACGACGACGTCCAGCTGCGGCCGCTGCGCTTGTTCTGCCGCATGCGCGGCATCGAGCTGCCGTATCGCGCGACGTGGGAGCACGGCAAGCGCGCCGCCGGGTTCGCCGCCGCGGTCGAGCGCGCGGTCTCCGGCCACCGGCCCGACGTCGTCGTGCTGATCTCGGATCTCGCCGGCTTTGCCGAAGACGAGCCGCGCACGCGCCGCGCGATCGCACGGCTGCGCCGCGCCGCGGGCTCGGTGATCGCGGTCGTGCCGGCACCGAGCAGCTTCTTGCCGAGCGCCACCAGCTCGAACGCACGCCGCGTGCGTGGCTTGCTCGTCGCCGATCAGCAGCTGGCGCAGCGCGCGGGTCGCACGCTGCTCGCCAAGCACGGCGTGTTGGTTGTCGATGGCTTGCCCGGCGCGTCGCTCGATCAACTGCTGTCGCGTCGCCGGCGCGCCGCCTAGCGCGTTACTTCGCGAGCTCGGGGTTCTCGACAACCGTCAGCGACCATTGATGCGGCGTCGGATGGCCGGCCGCTTTCGAGGTCACCGAGCCGACCGACAATGCGGTCAGGAGCACCGCGAGCGCGATGAAGATCGCGTCTTTCCAATGGTCGCGTACGTGGCGTTGCGTGATTCCGTTCAGGTTGCTCATAAAGCCTCCTTGGTCGAAGGATCGCCCACTCTAGAAATTACCAAACCGATGGTGGGGTGTCATCGTTTACGTTGAAAAACTCGTAATCGAGATCATCTTTCACGTCGTAAATCGCGAAAGGTGCCGAGCAGTCCTACACAGGCTCGCGCTCGGTTTTTTCACGCGCGTTGTGTCGTCCGCGCTGTCTGAACGTGTAGATGCGTCGCGCGAGCAATCGGTTTACTCGCACGTACTGCGAGGAATTCCGCACCCGCGGGCGGGAGGAGCGAAGCGCAGCCCGCGGGCTAGATCGCGCTGGGACGTCGCACCGTATCGCCACGCCGCTACGAAAAAGCAACGCCGCGGATGCACGAAGCACCGCGGCGTTCTGCGACGTCCCCGTCGACATCCCCGTCGACGTCCCCGTCGACGATCGATCAGCTGGCTTTGGCGCCGAGCTTCGCGAGGTTGACCGACACGAGCTTCGACACGCCCGGCTCCTGCATCGTGACGCCGTACAGGTTGTCGGCCATCTCCATCGTGCGCTTGTTGTGCGTGATCACGATGAACTGCGAGCGGTCCGTCATCTCGCGAACCATCTGGTTGTAGCGATCGACGTTCGCTTCGTCGAGCGGCGCGTCGACCTCGTCGAGCACGCAGAACGGCGATGGCTTGATCAGGAAGATCGAGAACACGAGCGCGACCGCGGTGAGCGCCTTCTCGCCACCCGAGAGCTGGTCGACGGTGGTGTTCTTCTTGCCCGGCGGCTGCGCCATGATCTCGATGCCGGCCTCGAGCATGTCGAGCTCGGCGTCTCTCGCCGGCCCGCCCTCTTTCGCGGCGCCGTCCTCGCCCTTCGACGCCGTCAGCGACAGCGCCGCTTGGCCGCCACGGAACAGCCGCGGGAACACTTCCTTGAACGTCGCGTTGACCGCGGTGAACGTGTCCTTGAACAGCTTGCGGCTGGTCTTGTTGATCTTGTCGATCGCGCGCTGCAGCTGGTCGACCGCGCGATCGAGATCGATCTGCTGGGCAGATAAGAACTCGAACCGCTTGCTGACCTCGTCGAACTCTTCGATCGCCGTGAGGTTGATGTCGGTGCCCATCCGCTCGATCAGATCTTTGAGCTCGGCGAGCCGAGCGTCTTCCACCTCGGTGACCTGTGCGCGCTGGTGGAAGTCGTGGATCAGCGAAGCGACGTTTTCTTGGTGGCGCTCGGCGACGCCGTCCTCGAGGACCTGCCGCGTCATCACGAGCTGACCGTCGCGTAGCTCGAGGTGACCGAGCTCTTTCTGCAAGGTATCGGCGGTGACGCGGAGCTCGCGCGCCGCCAGCTCGACCTCGGTGAGCGCGGTGAGCCGCGCCTCGTATGCGAGCCGGCCGGCATCGAGCTCCGCGACGCGTTCACCGCGCGTCTCGCGCTGCGCCGCCAGCTCGAGCGCGAGCTCGTCGCAACCCGCGCGGAGATCACCGGTGCGCCGCACGGCGTCGCCGATCTCGTGGTCGAGCCGTTCGCCGCGAACCGCGAGCTCGCGATCGACGTTCGCGAGCCGCAGCGTGCTCGCTTCGGCAGCGGCACGTTTTTCACCGAGCTGCGCGGCGCGAACACGTGCTTCCGTCAGCTGCGCAACGAGGCCGTCGAGTCGATCGCGCATCTCCGTGACCTGCGACATCAGCTCGAGCTGCGAGCGCTCGAGCTCGGCGATCCGATCATCGGCGATCTGACGACGCTCGCGCGCTGCCGTTTCGTCGGTGCCGATCGAGGCGAGCCGCGAGTCGAGCTCGAGTTGCTCGTGACCGAGCTGGTCGAGCTGGCGACGCACGCGCTCGAGCTCGGCGCGGACGCGCGTGTCGTCCTTCTCGTGGCCCATGATCGCGAGCTCGCCCTGGTGCGCTTGCGTGCGCAGCGCGTCGAGCGCTTTGACCAGCTGCTGAAACTCGGTCTTCGCCGTGACGAGGCGCTGCATCGCCTCGTTGAGATCGTGCTCGAGCTTGCCGACGATCTCGTCGAGGTCGCGGATCTCGCGCTTCTGTGCGAGCACGCCGGCGCCTTGCGCGTCGCGCGAGCCACCGGCGACCACGCCGTCTTCGGCGACCACGTCGCCGTCGAGCGTGACCAGCCGATCGGTGACGCCCTGGCCGTGCAGCTCGAGCGCGCGGTCGAGCCCGTCGACGACGACCGTGCCGCCGAGCAAGCGCTTGCCGACGTCGTGATAGCCGTCGGCGAAGTCGACGAGGTCGGTCATGCGACCGAGCACGCCTTCACCCGACGCCGGCCGCGCGGACATCGCCGCGACGAGCTGCGTGCGATCTTCGACTTCGATCGCGCCGCGCAGGATCTTCTCGGGCTCGCGATCCGGCGCCGGCCACGCCGGCGACATCCAGCTCGACGATCCGCCCTCGCCTTCGAATCGAACCGGATCGGGTGCAGCCACGGGCACCGGCACCAGCTCGCGCGCCTCGCGCATCGGGACGAACGCGCTGCGGCCGCCGCCGGCTTGCTTCAAGAACCCGATCGCGGCGACGCCGATCGACGGCTCGTCGACGAGCACGCCGCCGAGCCGATCGCCGAGCACCGCCTCGACCGCGACCTCGAGCTGCTCGGGCGCGCGCACGACGTCGGCGACGAGGCCGCGGATCTGCCCGGCATCATCGGTGATGCGCGCCGCTTGCTGCATGACGAGCCGCGTGCCGCGCTGGAAGCCTTCGTAGCGCTGCTGCAGCTCCTGCAGCGACGTCAGCCGCGACCGCCGGCGATGCAGCTCGGTGCGCAGCGTCTCGACCTCGGCCTCGCCGCGCGCGACGTCGTCGGCGAGCGAATCGCGGCGCAACTCGAACGCTTCGGCGTGACTGCCGAGATCGAGCTTGGTCTGGCGCAGCGTCGCGAGCTCGTGGTGGACGCGCTTGCCCTCGCGATCGAGGTCTTTGCTGCGCTCGTGCGCTTGCTCGGTATCGGCCATCACGCGCTCGAGCCGGCGCGCGGCTTCGTCGCGACGGCGCGCGAGCGATTCGAGCTGCGTGTTCGCGGTCGCGATCTCGGTGCGGCGCGAGCCGAGCTCGGCGCGGGCGGCATCGAGCGCTTGTTGCGTGGCGCTGACCTCGGCGCGCGCGTCGGTCGCGGCGGCGTCGCGCGTCGCGACCTCGGCGAGCTCGCGCTGTGC
This sequence comes from Kofleriaceae bacterium, assembly GCA_036490255.1. Taxonomy (GTDB): domain Bacteria; phylum Myxococcota_A; class Polyangia; order Haliangiales; family Haliangiaceae; genus JABFXX01. The sequence continues at coordinate 1,242 of DASXEF010000660.1, read as the reverse complement.
GTTGTCGGCGAGCTCGGCGAGCTCGGCCGTGCGCTCGGCGAGCTCGCTGGCGCCGGCGGCGCGCTGTGCGGCGATCTCGTCGATCTCGGTGCGGGCCTGCGTCGCGCGCGAATCGAGGTCGTCGGCTTCGCGGCGTTCGAACGCGATCTTGCTCTCGCCGAGCTTGAGCCGGTTATCGAGCTCGTAGACCTGCTCTTGCACGCCGAGCAAGCGGCGCTCTTCGAGCCCGAGCTCGGCGCGCTCGGCGACGACGTGCGCGTCTTTCGCGGTCCACGCGCCGCGCGCATCTTCGAGGCCGGTGCGCGTCTCGATCAGGTTGCCCTGCACGAGCTTGTGCTCGGCGTGGAGCTCGAGCCAGCGATGCGTCGCCTTCCATAGATCGATGTCGCGCAGCTCGGTCTTGTACTTGCGGTAGCGCTCGGCCTTTTGTGCCTGGCGGCGCAGCGTGCCCATGCGCTTGTCGAGCTCGGCGACGATGTCCGAGACGCGCATGAGATTTTGCCGCGTCTGATCGAGCTTCTTTTCGGCGGCCTTCTTCTTCGCCTTGAACTTCGTGATCCCGGCGGCTTCTTCGATGATCGCGCGGCGATCCATCGGCCGGCTCGACACGATCTGACCGACGCGACCCTGCTCGATGATCGCGTACGCCTTCGTGCCGACGCCGGTGCCCAAGAAGAAGTCGGTGATGTCGCGCAGCCGGCACGGCGTCTTGTTGATGTAGTACTGGCTCAGGCCGTCGCGGTAGAGCCGCCGTGTCAGCGTGACCTCGGTGTAGTTCGAGAACTCGGGCGGCGGCCGATCGGCGAGCAGCTCGGCGACTTCTTCCTGCGGCGACGCGATCGGGTTGCCCTCGGCGTCGGTCCACGTGGCCTGCGACGCCGGCTCGCCCGCGGCTTCGGCGGCCTCGGAGTCGGCGACCAGCGCGTCGAGCTGCTGCTCGGCATCGCGCTCGTCGGAGTGCTGCGCCAGCTCGAGCGTCTGGGCCGAGAACCCGACATCGTCGAACGTGATCGAGACTTCGGCCATCGGCGCCGGCCCGCGCGACTCGGAGCCGGCGAAGATCACGTCTTCCATCGCCTTGCCGCGCAGGTGCTTGGCACTCTGCTCGCCCATCGCCCAGCGCACCGCGTCGACGATGTTCGACTTGCCGCAACCGTTGGGGCCCACGATGCCCGTGATGTCGGCGTCGATGTTGACGACGGCCCGGTCGCAGAACGACTTGAAGCCGATGATCTCGACTCG
>DASXEF010000653.1:0-7504 GCA_036490255.1 Kofleriaceae bacterium | reverse complement strand
CGAAGTGGTTGGGCTGATCCGGATCGGCCGTCGCTTGGCCCGAGATGCCCGACAGCGACATCCGCTGCCACAGCGCGATCTCGCCACCGTCGAGCTTCACGGTCGGCGGCTTGCCGGTCTCGCGGCGGATCTCGACGTTCGCGATCGTCGCCTGCGGCGCGGCGGTCGACGTCGCGGTGAGCCCACGCAAGTGCGCGACGACGAGACCTGGCGTCCACGTCGCATCGCCGTCGCCGACGAGCGCGGTCGTGCCGGAGACTTCGTCGGTGGCGAACAACCGCACGTGCGTCAACGTCATCTGCGTCGGCTTCGGCGTGTGGCCACCCGACGACGCGTCGTCGTTGCCGCCGGTGTGCCACTTGTCGAGCATGTCGCGGACGTTGTCGCTGCCGTCGGCGGCGCGCCGCACGGTCGCGACCACGCCGTCGACCTTCGCCTCGCCGAGCTCGATCTGACCGAACAGCGAATGCCACGCGTCGAAGTCGAGGTCGATGCGATCGACGTGAACGAGCGGCGTGTCGCCGTCGCGCGGGCCGCGCACCGAAAGATCGCCGATCGTCGCGTGGCCGAGTCGAACGCGGATCGAGCCGACGTCGATCGTGCGGCCGAGCTTCGTCGCGAGCCGATCCGACAGCCGCTTGCGGATCTCGTATGCGCCCAGCTTCGGATAGACGACCGCGAGCGCGACGATCGCCAGCGCGCCGAGCCCGACCACGACGGCGCCGGCGATCAGCCAGCGGCGCGATAGGTTCAGGCCTCGCATGCGCCTCGTATACAACGACGAGCCGCTCGGTTTGTTTCGCGTTTCGCTTACCGGCACGTAACGGCCAGGATGTGTCCGTCATTCTTGACGTTATGGCCGAACATCACCCAGTCACCGACGTTGACGTTCTGCTTGTTGTCGAGCACGCGCTTGCCGTCGGCGCCGTCAACCGAGACGGTCAGCTCCAGCCGCTTGTCGGTACGGTCGCGCAGCAAGATCGAGGCGGCGCCTTGCGCGAGCTTGAGCGACTCGGCCTTTTGCTTCTCGAGCGGAAACGGCCCGCCCGAAAGCTTGTGGAACGTGTTCCACGCGTTCAGCGGTGGCATGTGCAGCTTCTTCTCGACCTGCTGGAGATCCGGATCGAACGCCGGCGTGCTGCCGTTCGTCGCGCTGATCTCGAGATAGCTGCACTGCGCTTTGTCGTCGGCGCTAGCGACGACAGAGATCGAGAGCACCGCGAGCACGAGCCACTTCATCGCCGACGCGGTCATTGCCCGTCCACACTATCGTTTGGCGTCACCCAAATCACGGTGGTGTTGCCATCTTCGTCCGCGAGGTTGAACACGGTGCCGTTGCCGCCGGGGGTATCGAGCTCTTCGATCTCGCTCGGGCGATGCACGACGGGAGCGAGCGAGCCGGCGGCGCTCTGCGTTTGGGCCGGCGTGCCGCGCAGCATCACGGCGACGGCCGCGACCGCGCCGGCCGAGATCACGGCGGTCAACATGTAGCCGCGATAGCGCTCGAACCACGTCACGCGCGACGGCTTCGCGACCGGTGCGGGCGCGATCGACGTGTCGATCTGGGCCCACATCTGCGCGAGCCGCGCTTCCGGAAGATCATCGGCGGCTTGCTCGAGCCGGCCACGCACGAGCTCGCCGAGCTCGCGTACCGCGGCGACTTTCGCGCGACCGTTCGCGTCGAGCTCGGTCTCGGCCTCGCCGTCGGCGTGCTCCATGTAATCGACGTCGCGCTTCACGACACCGCGTCTTTCGCATCTTCAGCTTGGGCGAGCTCGTACAGATCAGCGAGCATGCGCTGCATGTTCTTTCGCGCGTGAAACAAGCGCGACATGATCGTGCCCTTCGAGCACGCCATCACCTTCGCCATCTCTTCGTAGGACAGCCCTTCGAGCTCGCGCATCACCAGCACCGAGCGGTGATTGTCGGACAGCTCGGCGAGCGCGCGATCGATCCGGTCGCGAATCTCCTTGTCCATCAGCGCGCGACCCGGATTGCCACCGAGCAGCTGCGGCAACAGCGAGTCGTCGCTCACGTCGTCGCCGTCGCGCAGCTCGACCGTCCGCTTGTGCTTGCGCAGGTGATCGATCGCCAGGTTCATGACGATGCGATAGAGCCAGGTATAGAAGCTGCTCGTGCCCTCGAACTTATCCAAGTGCTTGTGAGCTTTGATGAAAGCGTCTTGGACGACGTCGAGCGCGTCATCGGCTTGGCGGACGATGCCGAGCGCGAGCGCGTACGCGCGGCGGTTGTAGCGCTCGAACAGCGTGCGAAACGCCTCGCGATCGCCACCGCGCGCCGACTCCACGAGCTCGCGATCGTCGATCGGCTCACGACGCTCCGACGTGCGCGCGCCTGGCTTATTCACGCTCACCGGCTCGTGGTTATAGCATTCGCCGTCGAGCACGATCCGCTAAACGCGCTAAGCTCACGCGAGGGCGGGACCACCTCGTGGCCACGAATGAAAAGACCAGCGTCGCCGGGTTTCTGAGCCGCGTCCGCGCGCTCGTGTACCGCCATCAGCTGGTCCGCGCGTTGTTGTACGCGGTTGCCGCACTCGCGACGCTCGCGATCGCGCTGCCGCTCGTCGGGCTCGCGCTCGGCGGCTCGCGCGCGACCGCGATGGCGACGCTGGGGATCGGCGGGCTCGTCGCCGCGATGGTCGTGATCGGCGCGGTCATCGTCGGGCTCGTCGCACCGCGCCGGCTCTATGCGCGCGATGCCGAGCTCGCGCGCTGGGTCGGCACGCGCGATCAGTCGATCGCGTCGGACCTGTTGTCGTCGGTCGAGCTGCGCACCGCGCCCAAGCGCGTCGGCGCGCCATCGCCCGAGCTGGTCGACGCACTCGTCGAATCGACGAAGCAACGCCTCGGCTCGGTCGATCCGAGCTCGCTGTTGCCTGCCGCCGAAGTGCCGCGCGCGCGGTTGTGGGCGCTCGGCGCGCTCGCCGCCAACATCGCACTCGTCGCGATCGCGCCGCACCTCGTCGAGAACGGCTGGCGCCGGCTCGTGCTCGCGCCACCTGCACCGTACGGCGGCGCCGAGCTCTCGGCGGTGCCGCTCGTCGGCGATCTCGGCGCGACGCTCGTCGCACCCGCGTATGCGAAGCGCAAGATCGTCGAGCAACCGTCGTCATCCGGCGATCTGCGCGGCTTGCCCGGCACGAACGTGCAGCTCAAAGCGCGCGCGCTGGTTCCGGCGGCCGCCGCGGAGATCGTCATCGAGCCGCCCGCGGGCACGCCGGGCGAGCCGAAGACCCTGCCCGCGAAGCTCGACGGCGATCAAGTCACCGCCGAGCTCGTGATCGATCATTCGGCGCGCTATCGCTTTCTGATCACGTCGCCGTCGGGCTCGCGCTCGATCGAGGCGACGCCGCGGTCGATCGAGGCCGAGGTCGATCAAGCGCCGGTCGTGCAGTTGCTCGCGCCCGGTGATCCGCTCGACGTCACGAGCTTGAAGCGCGTCGAGCTCGCGTACACGATCGAAGACGACTTCGCGGTGAGCTCGGCCGAGCTCGTGTGGGAATCCGGCAAAGATCGCGGCACCAAGCCGATCGCGATCGCCGCCGACTCCGCGCGCGTGCAGGGCAAGCTGACGTGGGACATCGCCGAGATCTCGGTGCCGAGCGGCGGCGACGTCCGCTACTGGATCGAAGCGAAGGACAACGATTCGATCGGCGGCCCGAACACCGGCAAGTCGCGCGAGCTGCACCTGCGCGTGATCTCGCCGCGCGAGCGCCACGAAGAGACGCTCGGCCGCCAGCAAGAAGTCGCCGAGAAGATCCTCAAGAACCTCGGCATGCGCCTGCCGGCGATCGCGACGTTGGCCGACGACACGCGCGAGGAGCTGTCGCGCGAGCTGCGCGACGCGATCAGCGGCCTGCGCGCGGTCGACGCGGCGTTCGAAAAAGATCACCAGGCGTCGGACGCGATGCGCAAGGCGCTCGCCGCGATGGCCGATCGCATGGACCACATCGCGACGACCGAGCAACACTTCCTGCCGAAGCCGCCGGCGAAGAGCAAGCCCGGCACGTTCGCGCTGATCGACCCGAAGCTGATCGGCGAGCTCGAAGACGACACGATCGCGCTCGCCGATTGGCTCGATCGCGAGCGCATGGAGGGTCTGCTCGACATCACCGACGAGATCGCCGCGCACCAGAAACGGCTCGCCGACTTGCTCGCGCAATACGCGAAGACGAAAGATCCGCGGCTGCTCGACGAGATCGATCGCGAGATGCGCGCGCTCGATCGCAGCTTCGCCGAGCTCGAGAAGCACGAGCGCGGCATGCCCGAAGATGTCCTCGATCAATACGTTCACGAGGCGGCGGCGCAGGCGCAGGCCGGCACGTCGTGCATGAACGAGGTCAATGCGCTCGTCCATCAAGGCAAGCTCGCCGCCGCGCAGGCCAAGCTCGAAGCGTGCCGCCAGCAGGCACAGCGCGCGGCGCAATCGCTCGAAGGCTCGCTCGCACAGCTGCGCGGCGACAAGTTCACCGACGAGCAGAAGAAGCTCGACGAGGTGATGAACGAGCTCGCCGACGTGACCAAAGATCAGGACGACATCGCGGCCGAGTCGAACAAGATCTTCGAGGACTACGCGCACAAGGCCGACGAGGTCGCGCGCGATCACAAGCGCGAAGCGTCGAAGAAGATCGGCCCGCTCGTCGACAAGCTGCGCAAACGGCTCGAAGCGATCGACGACAACGGGCTCACGCCGTTCGCCAAAGAAGAGATGGACATCGTCCAGCGCCGCCTCAACGACGTCGACAAGATGGTCGCCGACGGCGATCTCGCCGAAGCGCTCGCGATGGCGAAGCAAGCCAAGGCGAGCCTCGACACGATCGCCGGCGAGCTCGAGGCCGCGCAGAGCGACGATCCGAAATCGAAGTGGGCCGACGCGACGCAAGACGCGATCGACGGCATCGACAAAGCGAATCCGATGGCGAAGGAGCTGATCGACGAGCTGCAGCAACTCGCGCCGCGTCCCGATCAGATCATGTCGGCCGACGATCAGCGCGCGATCGATCGGCTGCGCCGCCGCCAGCAGATGAACGAGCAGCGCACGAAGCGGCTCGGCGATCGCACGAAGCAGCTCGGCGGCGAGCTGCCCGGCGATGCCGCGGCCGAGCTCGGTAAACGACTTGGCACCGCGAGCGATCACATGCAGAAAGCCGACGATCGGATGAAGGGCCGCGATCCGTCGGGTGCGCGCGAGTCGACCCGCGCGGCCGCCGACGAGCTCGCGCAAGCTCGCGACCGTGCGCGCAGTGCCGCGCGCCAAGCGCAGCAGAACAATGTCGGCGAAGAGCCGATTCGCATCCCCGGCGCCGACGAATATCGCGCGCCCGAGCAGTTCCGCGAGGACTTGCTCGAGGCGATGAAGAAAAAGGGCGCGCAGTCGCCCGAGGGCTACGACGATCAGATCAAGCGCTACTACCAGGAGCTGATCAAATGAGTCCGAGCTCGTACTCGTACTCGTACTCGTACTCGAGCCCGCGTCGCCAATCGTCGAGGCGGGTCGAGGCGCCATCGTCATCGACGCGAATCGTCGGTGCGATCGCGATCTTGCTCGCGCTGATCAGTACGGCCTCTGCGAAGCCCGGCCGCGACCGCACGATCGCCGGCGACGTGATCAAAGCCGCGCGCTACTTGTCGACCGCGCGGCTCGACGACGCCAAGGATCTGATCTCCGACCTCGACAAGCGCGCGCCCGACGCGCCTGAAGTGAAATGGCTGCACGCCGAGCTCGCGTTCCAGACCGGCGACTACAAGGGCGCCGTCGCCGCGCTCGACAAGGTTCCCGACGATGCGGTCGACGGCATGGCCGGCCAGACCAAGAAGCTCGCGCAGTCGACGCTCGACGTCACCGATTCGTTCAACGAGGTGAAGTCGCCGGCCGGTCACTTCATCATTCGCTACGCGCCCGGTCCCGATGCCGCGATCGCGGAGCTCGCCGGCGACGTGCTCGATCGCCAGTGGAAGACGCTCGGCGACGATCTCGGGCTCGCGCCCGCCGATCCGATCCGCGTCGAGATCTTGGGGGCGCCCGCCGATCTCGCGCGGATGTCGCCGCTGACCGAGACCGAGATCGAGACGACCGGCACGATCGCGCTGTCGAAGTACAACAAGCTGATGGTGGTGTCGCCGCGCGCGACGCTGTTCGGCTACCCGTGGATGGACACGCTCGCGCACGAGTACACGCACCTCGTCGTGTCGCGGATCTCGCACGATGCGGTGCCGGTCTGGCTGCAAGAAGGCCTCGCGCGGTTCGAGCAGACGCGGTGGCGCAGGCCGCCCGAAGTCGCGTTGTCGTCGACCGAGCAAGCGCTGCTCGCGGCGGGCTTGAAGAAGGGCCGGTTGATCACGTTCGACGAGATGCATCCGTCGATGGCGAAGCTGCCGAGCCAAGAAGCAGCGGCGCTCGCGTACGCCGAGGTCTACACGCTCGTCGGTTGGATGCAGGCGAAGATCGGCTACAAGGGCCTGCAGGCGACCTTGATCGCGCAGCGCGACGGCAAGAGCGCGCGACGCGCGGTCGCCGAGGCGATGAACCTGGCGTGGCCCGACGTCGAGAAGAACTGGCACGCGCAGCTCAAGCCCGACGGCAAGGCGCGCGCCGGCAAGGCGATCAAGTTCGGCAAGGGCGGCACCGATTCCGACAACGTCGGCATCGAATCGGTCGCACCGCGCGCACGCAAGCACGCGCGCCTCGGCGGCATGCTGCGCGCCCGCGGCATGCTCGAAGCGGCCGCGGTCGAGTACGACAAAGCACTGACAGCCGCCGGTGGGAACGATCCGTTTGTCGCAGGCAAGCTCGCGCGCACGCTCGCGTTGCTCGGCCGTTACGATCGCGCGATCGAATTGGCGACGCCGCTCGCCGCCGCCGACGATAACGACGCGGTGGCGGCCGTCACGCTCGGGCTTTCCCGTACGGCAAAGCAACAGTGGCCGGAGGCGATCGCCGCCTATGAACAAGCGCTTCGCGTCAGTCCATTCGATCCTCAGACGCGTTGCGGGCTTGCCGAGGCGTATGCTCGGATCAAAGATGCCCGCGCCGCGCGGGAGCAGGCCGCCTGCGATTTGTTGAAGCAATAACGCCGACGTGTCTCTGACGTGAACTTGAACGTGAACCCTACCCTCGACTTTGACCTTGTCCCGCCGATCCAGCGTCTCGGCTTGGTCGTCTGCGCGTCAGCACCGCGAGACATCGACAACGCCCAACGACCCTCATGAAGCCTTCGTCCGAGATCACGCCGCTGCGCCAGGAGCAGCCGACCGAGGTCAATCCGACCGTCGTCGTCACCGAGGCCGCGAAGTCAGATCTCGACGCCGTCGCCGAGCTCGCCGTCGCGCACGCCGAGATCGTCGGCGAGATCCAGAAGCGCATCATCGGCCAGAAGCGCGTCGTCGAGCAGCTGCTCGTCGCTCTGTTCGCGCGCGGTCACACGCTGTTCGTCGGCGTGCCCGGCCTCGCCAAGACGATGCTGATCTCGACGCTGGCCGAG
>DASXEF010000615.1:0-1724 GCA_036490255.1 Kofleriaceae bacterium | reverse complement strand
CGGCGACGATCACGTACGCGATCGCGGCGATCGCGCCAGCCGCCACTCCGAACAGCCACCACGCGTGATGCGAGACAATCGCGATCGGACCGTGAATATCGTGGATGTCGGGGATCGGCGTCATCGCGCCCTCCGTTCGCGCCCCGCGAACAGCGCCAACAGCGTCGGCACGTAGCCCGCCGCGGTATCGATCTCGCAGACCTCGACGTTGCCGCGGCGCAGCAGCTGCGTGATTTCGAGCGAGCGCGCCCGCGCCAGCTCGGCGAAGCGCGCGCGCGTCTTGCGGCGACCGGTGTCGATCGAGACGACCTCGCCGGTCTCGGCGTCTTCGACCGTGACGAGCCCGACGTCGGGCAGCTCGCGCTCGTGTGGGTCGCGCACGTGCAGCGCGACGACGTCGTGAGCTCGTGCGACCGGACGCAACGCGCGTTGGAGCTGTTCGAGCGCGTTCGCGCGCTGGCCGCCGAGCTCGAGATCGGAGATCACGAACATCAGCGCGCGCTTGGTCTGGATCTGACCGGCGAAGCGCATCGCCGCCGCGACGTCGGTGCCGCGACTCGCCGGCGCGCAGCCGAGGATCTCGCGAACGACGCGCAGCGCGTGCGAGCGCCCCTTACCGACCGGCACGAAACGCTCGATTCGATCGGAGAACAGGATCAAGCCAACCTGGTCGTTGTTGCGAATCGCGGACATCGCGAGCACGCACGCCAGCTCGGCTGCGAGCTCGCGCTTGCGCATCGCCGTGCTGCCGAACTCGCCCGATGCCGAAACATCGACGACGAGCATCAGCGTGAGCTCGCGCTCCTCGTGAAACTGCTTGACGAACGGATGTCCCGTGCGCGCGGTGACGTTCCAGTCGATCGTACGCACTTCGTCGCCCGCGACGTATTCGCGCACGCGATCGAAGTCGATGCCGCGACCGCGAAACGCCGCGCGATAACCGCCCGCGAGCGCACCGGCGACGAGACCGCGCGTACGCAACTCGATCTGCCGCACCTTCTCCATGATCGCTTTCACCCGCGCGGGCTCGACGGCGTTGACCGGCGCTAGCGCGGCGGCCGGAATCTGCGCGACGCCGGTCACGGGATCGCCACCTGCGCGAGCACGCGCTCGACGATCTGTTGCGAGCTGATCCGCTCGGCCTCCGCTTCGTAGGTCACCGCGATGCGGTGGCGAAGCACGTCGGGCGCGATCGCCTTGACGTCTTGCGGCGTCACATAGCCGCGCCCGTGCATGAACGCCCAGGCCTTCGCGCACATCGTGAGCGCGATCGTCGCGCGGGGCGATGCGCCGTAGCGGATCAGCGGCGCGAGCTCGAGGCCGAATGCCATCGGATCGCGCGTCGCGACGACGAGGCTGACGATGTAGCGCCGCACCTTGTCGTCGACATAGATCGAATCGACGACGCGGCGTGCCGCGAGCAACGTGTCGCCGGCGACGACCGGACGCGCGTCGAGCCGCGGCGTGCTCGTCGCCATCGCATCGAGAATCGCGAGCTCTTCATCCGGCGTCGGGTAGGTCACGACGACCTTGAGCAAGAATCGATCGACCTGCGCTTCGGGCAGTGGATACGTGCCCTCTTGCTCGACCGGGTTTTGCGTCGCCATCACCATGAACGGCGACGGCAGCGGGTACGTCGTTTCGCCGAGCGTGACCTGGTGCTCCTGCATCGCCTCGAGCAGCGCGCTCTGCACCTTCGCCGGCGCGCGATTGATCTCGTCGGC
>DASXEF010000549.1:0-6294 GCA_036490255.1 Kofleriaceae bacterium | reverse complement strand
CGGTCGTCTTCCATTTGACGTTCTGACCGTCAGCGCCGCCGACGCTCGGCGTTCGCGCCTCCCGGATCTCGCGTACTTGCGCTGGCATCGGCCTCGCAAAAGCAGCCGTTCGATGCTTCCTTACGGCCGCCAGACAATCGACGACACGGACATCGCCGCTGTCATCGAGGCGCTCCGGTCTCCATATCTCACCTGCGGCCCGGTCGTCCCACGCTTCGAGCAAGCACTCGCCGCCAAGCTCGGCGCCGGCTACGCGAGCGCGTGCTCGAGCGGCACGGCGGCGCTGCACCTCGTCTATGCCGCGCTCGATATCGGGCCCGGCGACGAGATCATCACGACGCCGATCACGTTCTCGGCAACCGCCGCCGCCGCCTACATGGTCGGCGCGAACGTCCGGTTTGCGGACGTCGACCCGCGCACCGGCAACATCGATTCGTCGAGCATCGAAGCGCTGATCACGCCGCAAACCCGCGCGATCGTGCCCGTGCATCTCGCCGGCATGCCCGCCGACATGGATTCGATCCACGCGATCGCGAAGCGCAACAACCTCGCGGTCGTCGAAGACGCGTGCCACGCACTCGGCGCGACGTATCGCAACACGCCGGTCGGCGGCGATCGCCGCACCGCCGCGACCGTGTTCAGCTTCCATCCCGTCAAGCACGTCACCACCGGCGAAGGCGGCGCGGTCGTGTGTCACGATCCGAGCTTCAAGCGCCGCGTCGATCGCCTGCGCCAGCACGGCATCGAGCGCGATCCCGCGCACACGCAAGCGCCGCTCGCCGGGCCGTGGGCCTACGAGATCGTCGAGCTCGGCTGGAACTATCGACTCTCCGATCTGTCGTGCGCGCTCGGCATCTCGCAGCTCGCCAAGCTCGACGCGTTCGTCGCTCGCCGCCGCGAGCTCGCCGCGATGTACCGCAAGCAACTGCCGGCAAACATCGTCGCGCCGCACGAGCAAGACGATCGGCAGAGCGCGTATCACCTGTTCGCGGTCGCCGTCGACTGGGCGAAGCACGGCACGACGCGCGCGCGCGTTGTCACCGAGCTCGCGAAGCTCGGCGTCGGCACGCAAGTCCACTACATCCCGCTCACGGAGCAACCGCTGCACAAGCGGCGCTGCGCCGGCCAGCTCACGCCACCGGGCGCTGCTCGTTACTACGAGCAAACGCTCAGCCTGCCCATGTTCCCCGCGATGAGTGACGCCGATGTCGGCGACGTCGTCGCGAAGCTGTCACTCCTTCTCGGCCTCGTCGGAGAATCGTAATGACCAAGTCGATCGTCGAAAAAGCAACCACGTCCATGCTCGATGGCAAGTCCGTGCTCGTCACCGGCGGCACCGGCTCGTTCGGCAAAGCGTTCGTCGAGAAAGCGCTGACGTCGAGCGCGAAGAAGGTGATCGTGTTCTCGCGCGACGAGCAGAAGCACTACCAGCTCGAGCGCCACTTCGCCGGCAACAAACGCGTGCGGTTCTTCGTCTGCGATATCCGCGATCGCGATCGCCTGCAGACCGCGCTGCGCGACGTCGACATCGTCGTCCACGCCGCCGCGATGAAGCACGTGCCGATCTGCGAATACAACCCGATCGAAGCGGTGCAAACCAACGTCAACGGCGCGCGCAACCTGATCGAGGCTGCGATGGCGAACGGCGTCGAGCGCGTGATCGCGCTGTCGACCGACAAGGCTGTCTCACCGGCGAACCTCTACGGCGCGACCAAGCTGTGCATGGAAAAACTCCTCATCGCCGCGAACGCCTATGCCGGCGACCGCCGCACGCGCTTCTCGGTCGTGCGCTACGGTAACGTCATGGGGTCGGCGGGCAGTGTGATCCCGCTGTTCCGTAACCAGATGAAGAACGGCAAGCTCACCATCACCGACGCGCGGATGACTCGATTCTGGATCGAGATGCCCGAAGCCGTCGCGCTCGTGCTGCGCGGCCTCGAGCTGATGAACGGCGGCGAAATCTTCATCCCGAAGCTGCCGACCAGCGACATCGAGACGCTCGCCGAAGCCGTCGCGCCGGGCACGCCGCGCACCGTCGTCGGCATTCGCCCCGGCGAGAAGCTCCACGAGACGCTGATCTCCGCCGAAGAAGCTCGCCGCACGAGCGACGTCGACGACCTGCTCGTGATCTGGCCCGAGTTCCAATTCCACTCGACGACGCTGCAAAACGTTCAACCCGGCACGCCGGTCCCCGACGACTTCGTCTACTCGAGCGACAGCGCCGAGCCGCGGCTCGACCTCGAGGCGACGAAGCGGATGGTTGCCCGGGTGGCGTGACATGCCTCGCCGGATCCTGATTCGTGCGGACGCTTCGCACCGACAAGGATTCGGCCACGTCGCGCGCATGTGCGCGCTGATCGAAGAGCTCCAAGCACGCGGCGACGAAGTGATCCCGCTGTTCGGCGGCGATGCGCCCGCGCTCGAGTCGTGGGCCCGCTACCACCAGCTCAACGCCGTCGTCGGCGAATGGAGCGCGCTGCAGACGATTCACGTCGCCGAGGAATCGAACGTGACCTCGGTCGTGCTCGACGGCCCGTACATCGTCGACGATCTCGCGCCGAAATTGTTCGAGCGCAAGATCCGCACGGTCGTGATCGACGACAAAGGCGGCTGCCTCCACGCATGTGCCGCCGTGGTCAACCACAACGTCCACGCCGATCTGCTGCGCAACACGTACGCGCAGGCAAAGAAGAAGCTGCTCGGCCGGCGCTACGCGATGCTGCGCCGCGAGATCCGGCGCTACACGCGCGGCTCGTGCCGACCGATGTCGATGCAACGGCTGCGCGTGATCATCACGTTCGGCGGCAGCGACCCGGTCGACGCGACGTCGCGCACGTTGCGCTTGTTGCCGGCCGATCGCCCGCTCGAGCTCGTCGTGATCGCCGGGCCCGGCTTCGCGTTCGACGAATCGTTGCGCGAGGCGATCGTCGTCGCCGAAGAACAGGGTCACACCGTCGACCTGCGCCGTTCACCCGACGATCCGGGTGCGTTGTTCGTCAGCGCCGACGCGGCAATTTGCTCGGCCGGCGGCACGCTCGGCGAGCTCGCCTATCTCGGCTGCCCCGCGCTCGCCTACGCGATCGCCGGCGACCAGATGGTCCCGGCGCGCCACTCGGTGCGGCAAGGCCTGATCTCGGGCGGCCGGATGTGGCTCGACATCGACGACGAGACGATCCGCGCCGACATCGAAGCGTTCTTGCTCGACGACCGCGGCCGGCTCGAGCAGCGCCAGCGCGCGCTGGCCACCGTCGATAGCGACGGCGCACGGCGCATCGTCGAAGAAGCGCTCTGATACGATACGCGGGTGATTGCGGATCATCTCGGCGAAGCCGTCGTCCAGATCGACCGCGACGGCCGCGTGACGTACGCGAACGCAGCCGCCGAGCAGCTGACCGGCGCGACCGTCGGTGCGACGTGGCGCGAGCTCGTCGGCGACGGGCCGTGGCTCGAGCCGAGCCGGCGCGCCGAAGCGATCGCGACGCTGCGCGGCGCACGCCGCGTGATCGCCGATTCGGTCACGCCGGTCGACGGCGGTGCCGTGATCGCGCTGCGCGACATCACCGACTACGTCGTCGCGAAACGGCGTGCGTTTCTCGCCGAGCAGTACGCGGCATCGACGAAGGCGCGCGCGGCGATCGCGCATCACGTCAACAACCCGCTCGCGGTGATCCTCGTCCACGGCGAGCTGCTGCGCGACGCGCTCGAGCAAGCCGCGCAGAAGTTGCCGTCGAACGACGCCGCGAAAGCGCGTGAGGCGATGACATCGCATCCCGAGCTCGAGCGCGCCGCAAACTCGATCAGCGGGATGATGGCCGATCTGCGCGCGTTCTCGGCCACGGTGTCGCTCAAAGACGCCGAGGTCGACGCGCATCGCGCGGTCACCTACGCGGCGCGAGCGAATTCGCGATTGCGCGAGCGCGCGCGGATCTTCACGCACGTCGAGCTCGACGAGCCGATCGGGATCGACGAGCCGAGCCTCGCGCAGATCCTCGGCCAGCTCATCGCGAATGCGGTCGACGCGATCGCGCCAGGCGCCGCAGACCAGCACGAGATCCACGTCGCGATCCGCGGCGACGGCGAGCATGCGATCGTCGAGGTCCGCGACGATGGCTGCGGCCTCACCGAGCCGCCGACCGACGTCACGTTGCACGCGACGACCGACGGCGTGCGCGTCGGCGTCGGCATCGGCATCGCGCGCGAGCTCGCCGGCGCGGTCGGCGGCACGCTCGAATTCACGCCGAATCAGCCGCGCGGCACGATCGCGCGCGTCGTGTTGCCGCTCGCCAACGTCCAGCCGATTCGCTCGCGCGTGCTCGTCGTCGATCCGGATCACACCTACGTGCGCGGGTTGCGCCGCGTGCTCCGCGACCACGACGTGATCACCTACGCGACCTCCGCCGAAGCGCTCGACCACGTGGAGCGCGACGCGACGTTCGACCTCGTGATGCTTGACGTCTCGGCCGATCTCGCCGCGCGCGGCCTGTATCGCCGGCTCACCGCCGATTACCCGCGGCTCGCATCGCGCGTCGTGTTCACGTCGGCGGCCGTCTCCGATCCGACGATCGCCGATTTTCTCGCGACCACGTCGAACCGCGTGCTCGAGAAGCCGATCGACGCGGCGACGCTGCGCGCGCTGGTCCTGGCGTAGTACGTTCGCGCGATGCTCCGAATCGTCATCGCACTCGGCGTGATCGCCGGAACCGCCGTCGCTGCGCCCGGCTCGAAGGCCGACATCAAGGCCGACTACGACATGGTCTGCAATGCACCGGCACGGTCCGGCGCGATGAAGACCACCGACAAGAGCGAGCAGGCGAAGAAAGTCGCCGACTACATCGTGAGCCACCTCAAGACCGACGAGGTTCGCAACTTCCTCGGCACGTTCGGCGGCATGGATCCGGCCGACAAAGCGCCGGCGCTCAAGAAGGCCGCGAAGGATGCCGGCTACACCGGCGCGTGCCCGCTCGCCGATATGAAGTAGCCGCGATCGAGAGCCAGTCGCAAGCGTTGCCGGTCCGGCGGCGGCAGCGAGGTGTCGAGGTTACCGATCCTCGTCGCGCACATCGATCGGCTCGCCGACGAGCTTATCGATCTCACCGAGACCGGCGTCTTGCCGCCGTCGATGCGAACCGGCGTCGTCCTAGCCGGTGATCTCCAGCGTGATCGAGCGCGATGTCGTGCTCACGGTCTGTGGCCATCGCCATTGGCACGAACCGCTCGCAACGGCCGTAACGCTCGACGTCGACACGCGCGTCGTCGTCTCGTCGCGGGTTCGTGCGTTAGCCGGGATCGTCGCGACCGCCCGGTACTTCGCGCACACGAATCAAACCGTGACGAAGCCAGCCGGCCGTCAGTAGCCACGTGCGCGGCCGCGACACCACGAGTGATGCGTGGCCGGCGGGGACCGCGAATTGTTCGCCGCGTCCGAGCTCTTTCCAACCGTCGAACGCGATCGCGCTCGAGTACTTGTCGACGAGCCAGTGCGACGCCGCGCGCTGGCGGTGCTCGCCGTGATGGCGCCAATTGTTGAGGACGTACGCGAGACAGTTGCGAACCTCGCGCGGGGTCGATAGCGCGCGCGCGTGATAGCGGTCGAAGACCCGACCGCCGCTCGGGCGAATAGCGCGATTGATGCGACGCGCAGCCGAGATCAGCAAGCTCGACATCCCGCGAGTGAGTGCTGCGCCGTTGGCTGCTTCCACGAGCAGATGCAGATGCGTGCGCTGAATGCTCACGTGCACGATCCGTAGATCTTCGTGGCGGCCGACGACAACCGTCGCGACGCGGAGCGCGGCAAGCACGACATCGCGCCGCAGGTTTCCGACTCGTGGAGCGACTCGACACGTGACATGAATCGGGTTGCTCGCGACGACGCGAATGCGCGTGTCGTGATGGATCGCGCGAATGCCGGCGGCCGGCCTGCCCGCGCCGACGCGGGGTCCACCGTGCGCCCGGAAATTGAACTGTTGTTGGCGCGCAGCCACACCGATCGATAACACGGCTGCGTTGATTTCGCTAGTATTTTAACAGCCGCGCAATTTCATGGGTAGATTCAAGCTAGGGCGGGTGGATCCCAACTTGATTCGCCCTGTAGCGCATGCACGGACGTTCCTGACAGTGCTGTTCGCGAGTCCACGGACATTCTTGGCAGTGGGCTCGCGGCTGTCGGCCTGCCTTGGCTTTCGACGGATGCCATGAAGGAGCCGACCGCGGCTGCGCGAGCGCTCGTTGGATCGACGATTTCTCTGCGATGGCATTCGCAGCGAGCGTCGTCGACGGCATGTCGGACATCCCGTT
>DASXEF010000534.1:0-2479 GCA_036490255.1 Kofleriaceae bacterium | reverse complement strand
TCGCGCAGTGGGAGAGCGACGAGCGCGTGCGCGATGCGGCGATGGAGCGCTTCGGCATCGCGTCGATCGCACCGCCGCCGTACGTGCGTTGGCCCGGGAAAGATCCGTTCGCCGAGCGCGACGACGATCGCGACGAGCCGCCGCCCGATGTCGTGAATTAGCGACGCCACACCAGATCTGCGACGCTCGTCGCATGGATCTAGCCGCGCTGTTCGCCGAGCCGCGTGCACGCCCCGCGTACGCGACGTTTGCCGCCGAGCTCGACGCGGTCAAATCGCGCGACAAGGCGATCGCGTACGTCGCTGCGAGCCGTCGCGAGCTGACGTCGAAGTGGTTTCGCGACCTCGCCGACGCGGCGCTCGATCGCGGCCTCACGCTTGCGATCGTCCCCGGTCGCGCGAGCGAGCAGCTGCCCGATGCGATCGCGATCTATGCACTGCACGACGATCAGGCGTGGCGCATCCCGGCGCATCGCGCGCTGTGGGCGACCGCGCTCGTCGACGGCCGGTGGACGTTCGCCGCCGAGGCGCAAGAAGGCGTGGTGCTCGGCTACTCGCTCGATCATCGCGCGCGTGCGCTCGCCGACGCGCGATGGAGCCGCGCCGCGTTCGATAGCCCGACCGTCTACGCATTGCTCGACGCCGCGCGCCGGCGCAGCACGCTCGACCTCGGCAAGCGCTGCTTCGGCGGCGTGGACGGCTTGCAGCTGTTCGTCCACGGCGAGACCCATCGCCTGTTGCCGTCGGTGGCGAGCCGCGTGCCGAAGGGCTTCACGCTCGCGCGCGCGGCGGTCGATCACGATTGCTACGCGTCGCTGTTCGATCCCGATCAGCGCAAGCGGCGTCGCGCGGTGTGGACGGTGACGCTCGCCGAAGCTCACGCGCGCGCGCTGAACAATGCGATGCGGTCGAATGTGCAGTTCCTCGTCGGCAAGAGCTGGCGTTAAGCCGAGCGCAGCTTCGCGGCGAGGTCGCTGCCGAGCACGAGCTGGATCTGCGTGCGCGTGTCGGGGTTCTTCGCGAGGAACGCGCGCAGCGCCGGAATCGGCCAACGCACGGTGCGCAGCGGCGTCGCGGCAACGACCGCCGCGGCCGGCGGCTTGCCGGTGAGGTAACCGAGCTCGCCGATGAACGTGCCGTGGGCGAGCTCGACGGTCCGCTGACCGGACAGCTCGACGCGCGCGGTGCCGTCGACGACGATCGCGAGGTGCTCGAGGGCTTGGCCCGGTGCGACGACGCGCGCGCCGGCCGCATGCTCGATCGTCTCGCCGATCGCGAGCAGCCGCACGAGCTCGCGCGGCCGCAGCTCGCGAAACGTCGATGCCAGGAGCCGGCGTGCATCGGCCGACAGTCGCACCGGCCGGCGCTCGTACACCAGCTGCACGAACCGCACGAAGTTGATCGCGAAGAACACGACCTGCCACACGAGCAGATCGCTCGGCGTGTCGGCCATGTCGAGCAGCGCGCCGACGGTGATCAGGCTCGCGAAGACCATCACGAAGCGCAGCCAGAAGATCTCCTTGACCGCGTACGAGACGAGATAGATGCAGTTCGCGACGTGCAGCGGCCAGGTCACGATGCCGCCTCGACCGCGCGGCGTGCGAGCGCGACATCGACGACGTCGCCCAGCGATGCGTGATCGCCGGTCGCTTCGGCGCGGCTGTAGAAGCACAGCTCGCCGCCGCGCGCGATGTAGAGCGTGCCGCCTTGCTGGATCGGATCGCCCTGCGCGCGGCCGTTCGCGAACCCGCGCAGCATCGCGCCGGCGAGCTGGACCAGCGCGCGCGGCCCGTACGTGCTCCATCGCGATCGCACGAGCTCGGCGGCGCGATACGCGGCCAGGCTCGGATCGGTGAACGCGGCGATCGCTTCGCGGTCGACAAAGCCGGCGAGCTGATCCGGCGTGCCATTACCCACGACGATCGCCTCGACGCCGAGCTGCGCGAGCTCGGCCAGCCGCGGCCGCAGCGCGGCGACGTGCTCGGCGCAGCCCGCACACGCGAAGTGGCGCACGAAGATCACGAGCGCGTCGCGCGTGGCCCACGCATCGCCCAGCCGGTGCTCGCCGCCCGCGGCGTCGCGCACGATCGCGTCGGCGAGCGCAGCTGGAACGGGCTCTCCGAGCTTCACGCGTGCACGATACGCCAGCTGCGACACCGCGGTGGCGCACGTGTCGCACGATGGCGTTTCGCGGACCGCATGCTTACGCTTTGAGGGTGAACGCGATCGGGAATCTCATCTGGTTCGTGCTCGGCGGCTTCATCATGGGGATCGGTTGGTGGCTCGCCGGCTGCGCGATGATCCTGTCGATCGTCGGCATCCCATGGGCGCGATCGTGCTTCGTGATCGGAGGCTTTTGCTTCTTCCCGTTCGGTCGCCAGGCCGTCGATCGCGACGCGCGCGGCACGGGCACGCTCGGCACGCTCGGCAACATTATCTGGTTCGTGCTCGCCGGCTGGTGGCTCGCGATCGGCCACCTG
>DASXEF010000455.1:0-9604 GCA_036490255.1 Kofleriaceae bacterium | reverse complement strand
CGTGACGTACGTGCTCGAGCCGATCGCGAACGGCACGCGGCTGACGTTGAGCCACACCGGCTTCATCGATCCCGCGTCGTGCGAGAGCCACGGCGAAGGTTGGACGCACGTGCTCGAGTGGCTCGCCGCGTACGTGCGACCACCCACCGCGTACTACTTCTTGCGACTCGTGCCGCCGCGCACGACGTTTCCAGCCGACGCGACGCCGGCCGAGCTCGCTGCAATGGCGAAGCACGCGACGTACTGGCGCGCGAAGATCGACGCTGGCGTCGGCGTCGTCGCCGGACCCGTCGCCGATCCAGCCGGCGCGTGGGGGCTCGGCGTGATCGCCGCGAGTGACGAAGTCGAGCTGCGTGCGTTCATCGCTGACGATCCGGCGATCTCCGCAGGGCTCGGGTTTCGCTACGAGCAGATGCGCATGATGACCGCGATCCGTTGATCCGGCGATCAGCGTTTCGCGTCGACGGCGAGCTGCCGAGCTTCGGCGAGCTTCGTCGCCGGCGCCTGCGTGTGAGCGTAGATGTCGGCGGCCTTGTCGAACGCGGCCGCGGCGTCGCGCGCGCGATGCAGCCGGGCGAGCACGCGGCCCTTGTCCTCGTACGCGTCGGCAACCTCTTCGTTGACCTCGCCGGCGATCGCCGTCATGTCGGTGATCGACTTGGTTTCGTAAGCGAGCGCCTCGTCGAGCTTGCCGGCGGCGCGCAACGCGATGCCGAGATCGCCTTCGGCCGTGGCGACTTCGGCGCTGTGCGGGCCGAGCTTCGCGAGCTCGACCTCGAGTGAATGCCGGATCGCCGTGACGGCTTCTGCGACGTGGTCCGGTTGGTGAATCAGCACCATGCCGAGCTGCAGCTCCGACATCACGGTGCGCACGTCATCGGGCCCGCGCCCCGCGGTCGCGACGCGCACGGCGCGCCGGAGCTCGCGCTCCGCGTCGTCGTATTTGCCGAGCATGAGATACACGGTGCCGAGCCCGTGCGCGGTGCTCTGCACGGCCTCGTGCTCCGGGCCGTACACGCGCTGGGTCGTGTCGTCGGCTTTCTTGAAATAGCCGAGGGCGTCATCGAGATGGCCGAGCTGCATGCTCTCGTTGCCGAGGTTCGTGTAGGTCGCGGCGACCTGTGGGCTGATCTCGCCGTCGAGCTTCTGGCGGAGCTCGAGCGCCTGGTGATCTTCGGCGAGCGCCTTGGCGTACTGGCCATCCGCATCGTCGACTTTTGCGAGCGCGTCGATCGCGTTGATGTATCGCGTCGGATCGGCTTTCGACAGCTCGAGCGCGTGGCCGAGCTCGCGGCGCGCGTCGTCGAGCTTGTGCTCGCGCCAGAAGAACCGCCCGTTCTGAGTCGCGATCTGCGCGTCGATCCGAGCGTTGCCACCACCGCGTTCGAGCGCGGCGCGCGCGTAGCTGAGGTATTCGTGGCCGCGCACGGGATCGAGCCCGACTTCGCCGACGTCGAACGCGAGCGAGAGCCACGCCGCCGCAGCGAGCCAGTTGTCGCCGCTCGCTTCGGCGAGCGCCGCGGCATCGCGCTTGGCCGCCATGCGCGCGTCGGCCTTCACCGCCGGGTCGTACAGCATGTTCTGCGCGCGCCGATACGCGACCTCCGCGATCAGCGGCTTGTATCCGACGATCGTCGCGCGTCCGGCGATCGCTTCGGTCCACGCCCGCACCGCCGCGTATTTTCCGGTCATCACCTGGACCGACGCGCCGGCGAGCTCGTCGCGCAGCAGGCCGACCTCGATGCGCGTCACGGGATCCGTCGGCACCGGTGGAATCGGCGCATCGCCGCCGCACTCGTCGATCGCAGGCAGCCGCGAGACGTTGCGCTCGGCCGTCGCGATCGTCGAGACGTCGGCCAGCTCGTCGCTGAACGCGTGCAGCTTGACGCCGAGCTCGTGCAAGCAGCGATGCTGGAACTCGGCCACGCTCGGCGAGGTCGGCGGCTGCGCGCACTCGGCATCCGATGCTCGAACCCACGAGTCTGCGTAGCCGTCCAACGCGTGGAGCACGCGCGGCCATGCCTTCGCACCGCGCGGCGCGGCCGACCACGCGGCGGCGAGCCGCGTCTTGGCCGGCTCGTCCCACGCGCCCGTGAGCTCGGCACGCGCGTCGCACGTCGCCGCGATTGCCGTCGGCGCTCGCGACGATCGCCAGCCGATCGCGCCGCCGATCGCCACGATCCCGACGAGGCCTGCCGCGAGCCATCGCGTGCGCGCGCGCCGCGGCGTTGGCTGCAGCGCGGCGAGGAGCTCCGTCATCGTGCGATACCGAACGCTGCGATCCGCGGCGAGCCCGCGCACGAGCACGGCGTGCAACCACGCCGGCACGGCCGACTCGCTCGGCGGCTTCGGCGGCGTCTGGATCGCCGCGCGCAGCTCGTCGATGGTCGTGCCCGCGAACGGCCGGTGGCCGTAGAGCACTTCGTAGAGCGCGACGCAAAACGCGAACACGTCGTCTTGCGCGTCGGCACCGTGCGCCGCGTCGAAGCGCTGCGGCGCCATGTACGCGGGCGTGCCGAACACCGGGCCGCCGTCGACGGTGATCAGCGACGACGCGGTCGCATCGCCGAGGTCGCGCACGCTCGCACGTGAATTCGCGACGACGTGTGCGAGCCCGAAGTCGGTGATCAGCGGCCGGCCGGTCGCATCGACGAGCACGTTGTCGGGCTTGAAATCGCAATGCACGATGCCGGCGGCGTGCGCGGCGGCGAGCCCGGTGCCGGCGAGCGCGAACGTCGCGATCACCTTCTGCCACGGCACGTCGCGGCCGACCCACGCGCGCAGCGTCTCGCCGTTGACGAGCTCCATCACGAGGAACAGCTGATCGCGATACGCGCCGAGATCGTGGATCGTCGCGACGTTCGGGTGGCGCAGCTTCGCCATCAGCTTCGACTCGTGGCGCAGCCGCGATTCGTCGGGCCCGTCGGGCGAGACCGTCGGATACAACAGCTTCAGCGCGACGTCGCGATCGAGCTCGGGATCGTGCGCCGCGTAGACCACGCCCATGCCGCCGGCGCCGAGCAGATCGACGACGCGATAGCGACCGACGAGCGTGCCGGGCGACAGCAAGCCGATCGCGTTTTCGCGCAACACGTTCTCGCCGCGGCTGCGCAGCACGTCGACGACCTTGCGACAGCTCGCGCAGCTGCCGAGATGCGATTCGAGCGCGGTCACACGCGTCGCATCGAGCTTGCCACTCACCATCAACGTGATCGTGTCGTCGCCCGGGCACCCCATCGCCCGTGGCTTTACACGATCGCGCGTCAGCGCGCCAGCACGCGTCGCAAGCTGAGCTCGACGTTGCTCTCGAGCACGCGGACGATGCTGCGCATCTCCGAGACGGTCGCGCGCGTGCGCTGCTGGAAGTTGTTGTGCGTGCGCTTGGTCAGCGCCGTCTGTGCTTCTTCGAGCCAGCGAAACGCCGTGGTCTTGTGGACTTCGTAGCGTTCGCCGATCGCTTCGAGCGCCATGCCTTCGACGAAGCGCAGCCGCAACAAGTCGCGCTGCTGCTCGGTGAGCGTCGCGAGCGCGGTGTCGAATGCGGCTTTGAATTCGACGTGATAGGTCGCGCGAAAGTATTGCTGGTCCGGCGTGTCGTTCGTGCTCGGCAGGGCTTCGAGCGCATCGTCGTCCAACGCATCGTCGCTGCGCCGCCGCAGCTCGGCGACGGCCATCCGCGTCGCGATCGTGCGCAGCCAGCTCGCGAGCGCGGCGCGGCCCGAATACGTCGCGATCTTGCCGGCGACGAACAACTTCTCGCGGACGTCTTGCGCGAGATCGGCGGCGACATCGTCGGCGAGCCGCAGCGCGCGCAACGAGCTCGCGATCGCGGCGCTGTACGTGCGATCGAATGCGGCGATCGCGCGGGCATCACCGCTCGCACACGCCTGCGCGAGATAGAGGTCGACCGCGTGCAGCTCGGTCAACGATTCGGCGCCATCGACGAAGCTGCGCGCCATCGCCGCCGCGAAGCCACACGCGTCGACGCTGACGTCGGGCCATTGTGCCGCACCCGCCTGTAAGCCCGTGACAATCGAGGCTTCGATCGCGGCGCGATCGCCCGGCGGCGTTGGCACGACCGCTGCGAATGCGGCGAAAACCTCGTCGGCGAGCACGAGAAACGCATGTTACCGCCGAAACCACGCAACGCGGCGGGTTCGCTTCCATCACACGGGCAAAACGAGAGGCGTCTTCTATATGAACCGGATTTTAGTGGTGGTGATTCTGGCGGTCGCGGCATGCGGCGGTGGCAACAACGGCTCGAGCGCGGACGGCGGTGGCCGCGGCGGTAGCGGATCGGGCGCGAAAGGCAGCGGCGGGCTCGGCGACAATCCGAGCGTTCCTGCGACGTGCCAGACGTGCTTGATGATGTCGAGCGGGAACGAATGCGAGAACCGCGGCGGCGTCTGCGCGGACGATCCCGATTGCGTCGCGCTCAACAAGTGCGTCAACAACTGCACGAACATCAACGCGGCGTGCATCCAGAGCTGCGGCGATGCAGCATCGGCGAACGCGATCACCGAATGGACCGACTGGACGAACTGCACGTGCGGCACCTGCGCGACGCAGTGCAACCAGACGTTCTGCAACATCGGCAGCACCGGCAGCGGCTCGAGCGGCGGCGCGTGTATCGCCGACAACAACTCGTGCTCGACGACCGAGGCGTGCTGCACGTTCTGCGCGAGCGACGGCTATTGCGGCTGTATTCCGTCACAGAACGACGGTTGTGCGAGCAATTCCGATTGCTGCAGCGGGTTTTGCAATGGAGGCTCGTGCCAGTAGCTTGCTGCACGTCCTCGAACGCTCGCAGATCGTGCCGCGACCTCGCGGCGAGATCTTCGCGTTCTTCGCGGACGCGGCGAACTTGAAGCTGATGACGCCGCCGAACGTCGGGTTCGAGATGCTCACGCCGGCACCGATCGAGATGCATGTCGGCACGCGCATCGATTACCGCATCAAGCAGTTCGGCGTGCCACTGACGTGGAAGTTGCGCGTCGAGGCGTACGTGCCGCTCGAGCGGTTCGAAGACGAACAGCTCGCGGGGCCGTTCAAGCGCTGGCATCACACGCACACGTTTCGCGACGCGCCGGGCGGTGGCACCGTCGTCGGCGATCGCGTCGACTACGAAGTTGGCTTCGGTCCGCTCGGCGAGCTCGCGAACGCGCTCGTCGTGAAGCGCCAGCTGAACGCGATCTTCGCGTACCGCGAGAGCGCGCTGCGCGAGCGTTTCGGCTAGCGCTGCACGGTCCACACGCCGGCCGGGGACGCGACTTCGTCGTCGAAGTACGACATCAGCGTGCCTTCGTTGTCGACATCGGCGCGGCGCCACAGCGTCGGGCCGTCGAGCACGAGCGTGCTCGCGTCGGCCCAGTGCACGTCGAGCGTCGCGTCGAACGGATCGCTGACGAGCTGGCCGTAGTCTTGATCCTTGATCGCGACGTGCTCGCCGACGATCACGGGATCGCTCGCGATCGGTGCGGCGCCGGTCGGATCGATCGCGACGAGGTAATCGACGGTCTCGACTTCGCGCGACAGATCGCAATCGACCGTCGTCGCGATGCGCGCGACGTCGAACGCGCCGCCGGCTTCCCACGCGACCTGCATGTCGCCCGAGCAGTGGTGATGCTCGGTGACCGTGACGAGCGCGTCGCTACGCCACCAGCCGTCGGCGCGCTGGACGTACGCCTGATAATCCGTGCGCGACATCGCGAGCGGATTCGGCGTGCTGCAGCCGACGCCGGCGATCCGCAGCTCGCCGGTCTCGGGACCGGCGGCGATCTCGCTGCAATCCGCGTCCTGCGGATTCACCATCCCGAAGTCGCCCCATTCGGTGCCGCCGCACGGCGGCGTCGACGCGCACGCGAGCTCGATCGACTCGAACGGCCCCTGCATCGGCGATGTCGCGAGCGTATTCGTCGCGATCTGGTCCGGAGCCTCGTCGACCGCACAACCCGCGACCAGCACCAGCACGACGAGCTTCGTCATGCGGATCGAACGCGGCGCTCGACGACGTTATTGCGGCCAGCCCGGGATGTGGCGCGTATCGTAATCGCCGCGCGCGAACGCGTCGCTCGCGAGGATCTGGCGATGCATCGCGATCGTCGTCGGCACGCCTTCGACGCGAAACGCGGCGAGTGCGGCGAGCATCTTCGCGATCGCGGCGGGCCGATCCGGCGCCTTGACGATCAGCTTCGCGAGCAGCGAGTCGTAGAACGGCGGCACGACGTAGCCGGCGACGACGTGCGTGTCGACGCGAATGCCGTCGCCGCTCGGCGGTTGCCACGCGGTGATCGTGCCCGGCGCGGGCTGGAAATGATTCGCCGGGTCTTCGGCGTTGATCCGGCACTCGATGACGTGGCCGCTGAAGCTGATGTCGCTCCACGCCAGCTTCGCGCCCGCCGCGATCTGCAGCTGCGCGATCACGAGATCTTTGCCGGTGCGCTCTTCACTGACGGTGTGCTCGACCTGGAGCCGGCAGTTCATCTCCATGAACCGCAGCACGCCGGTCGGATCCAACAACATCTCCATCGTGCCGGCGCCGACGTAGCCGATCGCCGCCGCCGCCTTCGCTGCCGCGTTGCACGTCGCCGCGCGCAGCTCGGCGCTGACCGCCGGCGACGGGCTCTCCTCGATCAACTTCTGATGATTGCGTTGCACCGTGCAATCGCGCTCGCCGAGGTGCACGGCGTGGCCGTAACGATCGGCGAAGATCTGGATCTCGACGTGGCGACCGCCTTCGATCAATTTCTCGACGAAGACGCGATCGCCGCCGAACGCCGCGCGGGCTTCGGCTTGCGCCTCGGCGTACGCGGTCTCGACTTCGGCGTCGCCGCGCGCGATGCGCATGCCGCGGCCGCCGCCGCCGTTCTCGGCCTTGAACAGCACCGGAAAGCCGATCTCGGTCGCGACGCGGCGCGCATCGGCGGCATCGGCCAGCACGCCGAGGCTGCCCGGAATCGTCTGCAAGCCGGCGGCGCGCATCGCGGCCTTCGCGCGCGTCTTGCTGCCCATCATCGCCGTGACGTGCGCCGGCGGACCGACGAACGTCACGCCGTGTTGCTCGCACAGCGTCGCGAGCAGCGGGTTCTCGGAGAGAAAACCCCAGCCCGGATGCAGCGCCGAGCAACGCGTTTGCACGGCTGCTTGGACGACGCGCTCGACATCCAAGTAGCTCTGCGCCGCGCGGCCGGGACCGAGCACGATCGTCTCGCGATCGCGCGTGTACGGCGCATCGCGATCGGCTTCGCTGACCGCGAACACCGGCGCGATCTTCAGCGCGTCGCACGCTCGCGCGACGCGAACGGCGACGTCGCCGCGATTCGCGATCAGAAGGCGATGAAACATCAGCCGAGCTTGATCATGCACGACTCGACGTTCGACACCTCGAACTTGCCGGCCGCTTCCATGTCGACCGACTTCACGGTGTCGTCTTCGATCACGAACACGCCGCGGTTGCAGCGCATGCCCATCGACGCCTTCGTGAGGTCGAGCTCGATGCCGAGCGCCTTCGAGAACGCGGCGCTGCCGTCGGCGAGCATCACGATCTTGCCGAGCGCGTCGTGCTGCTCCGCCCACGCCTTCATCACCCACGCGTCGTTGACCGACAGGCACACGACCATGTCGACGCCCTTCGCCTTGAGCTGCGGCAGCTCTTTGACGTAGCCGGGCAGGTGCTTCTGCGAGCATGTCGGCGTGAATGCGCCCGGCAGCGAGAACATCACGACCTTCTTGCCGGCGAACAGCGTGGCCGGATCGACGTCCGCGCCACCTTCGGGCGTCGCTTGCTTGATGGTGACCGATGGAATTTTCTGGCCGACGGAAATCATGGCGCTGCGTTACCACACATCGACGCGGCCATGTGACACGCGCGGCTCAGCTCCGGACCGCCGCCGCGGAGCGCCGCCGCGGCGACGACGAACCCGATCTCGTTGCAGTGGCCGAGTGGCTCGATGCGGTCGAGGTTCGCGGCGCAGCTCGCATCGAGCGCGCGCACGTGCGCCATCACGAGCGCGTCGAGCCCGAGCAGCGCGTGCCATTGGCCGTCGTAGACGAACACCGCGTCGAGCTCGCGGCCGCCGATCGTCGCGACCATGCTCGGATACTGGACGGGCAGGGCCCAGCGCAGTCGCGCCTCGCCGATCGTCAGCCCGCGATCGCCTGCGTAGTGGCGGCGCACCGCGACCGGATCCAGCGACGCCAGCGCGTCTCGGATCGGCCGCTCCGCAGTTGCATAGCCTGCTATGTATTCGGCGTAGAGCGACTTCCACGGCGCGACGATCGTGCGATCCCACGTCGCTGCGGGGACGATCCAGCTCTGCAATGCGCGCTCGCGCGTCGTCTGATCTTCGCCGGCGATCGTCTTGAGGTATTGGGCGAGCTCGTCGGCGCTGCCGGGTTTGGGAATCGGCGGTGGCGCGTTGCAGGCGAGCAAGACGAGCGCGAGCAACGCCCTCACGCGAGCAACTTCACCGCGACCGACGCGAGCGTCATGCCGAACACGGACGGCACGAACGCGCTCGAGCCTTCGACGCGGTGCTTGTGCTCGCAGTCGTTCTTGCCGTTCTCGCCGCCGGGGCACACGCAGCGAAACGCACCGTCGTCGTAGTCGAGCGCGTGCGGCTCGATCGGCGGCTCTTCGGAGTACACGGCCTGCACGCCGACCGGCTTGGTGAAGTCGATGCCGTATTTCTTGCGCAGGTTGTGACGCAACGCGCGCGCGAACGGGTCGACTTTGGTGTGGCTGAGATCGGAGACGCGAACTCGGGTCGGATCCAAGCGCGCGGCCGCGCCCATCGCCGAGACCAGCCGCAGCTTGTCGCGCATGCATGTCGCGATCAGGTGCATCTTCGCCGCGATGTTGTCGATCGCATCGATCGCGACGTCGGGCTCGGGAACGAGCAGCTTCGCGGAGGTTTCGGCGCTGTAGAACTCGGGACGCGCTTCGATCGTCGCGTCGGGATTGATCAGCCGCAGTCGCTCGGCCATGACGTCGACCTTTGGCTTGCCGAGCGTGCCCTTCATCGCGTGGAGCTGGCGGTTGACGTTCGTGACGCAGATCCGATCGAAGTCGACGAGGATCACGCGGCCGACGCCGGTGCGCACGAGCGCCTCGGCGGCAAACGATCCGACCCCGCCGACGCCGAACACGGTCACCGTCGACTTCGCGAGCCGCGCGATGCCGGCGTCGCCCAACAAGCGCGCGGCGCGATCGAAGCGGCGGTGCAACGGCATCGCGGCGCACTATACCCAGGATGAGAAGATTCGCCGAGCGTTGGCATCGCAGAGCGCGGCTGCATCGTCGCCGCGCGCGGCCGCGAGCCCGGCGATCACGTCGGCGACGAACGCCGGCTCGCTGCGAGAGCCGCGGTGCGCCGCCGGTGCTTGATCGGGCGCGTCGGTTTCGGCCAGCAGCAAGTCGGCGGGCACGGCGCGCGCGGCTTCGAGCGGCTTGCGCGCGCTCGGATAGGTGATCGGCCCGGCGAACGAGAACGCGAAGCCCAAGCGCGCGTACGTCGCGACCAGCTCGGCGCCGCCCGAGTAGCTGTGCAGCACGCCGCCGGTCGCGTGCTCGTCGCGCAAGATCTGGGGCGCGACGTCGTGCGCG
>DASXEF010000446.1:0-4682 GCA_036490255.1 Kofleriaceae bacterium | reverse complement strand
GTTCACGACCGCGACCGGCCCTTTGATGACCTCTTCGGTCAGATATTTCTCGTGCTCGCTCTGCAGATCGATGCCCCACGACACCGGGAACTCGAACTTCTGCTTCGATTGCTCGAGCTCTTTGATCGCGTCCGTGTAATCGACGCGCGCGAACTTCGACTCGACCAGCGCCTGCAGCCGATTGACGCAGTCCTTGTCTACTAACCGCTCGAAGAACGCCATGTCGTCTTTGCGTTCGACGAGCAGCGACTTGAAGATCGACTTGAGGAACGCCTCGGCGAGGTTCGCGTCGTCGTTCAGATCCGCGAACGCGATCTCCGGCTCGATCATCCAGAACTCGGCGAGGTGGCGCCGCGTGTTCGAGTTCTCGGCGCGAAACGTCGGGCCGAACGTGTACACGCGCGATAGCGCCATGCAGTACGTCTCGACGTTGAGCTGGCCCGAAACGGTCAGCCGCGCTTCCTTGCCGAAGAAGTCTTTGTCGAAGTCGATCCGGCCGTCCGGCGCGCGCGGCAGGTTCGCGAAGTCGAGCGTCGAGACCTTGAACATCTGGCCGGCGCCTTCGGCATCCGACGCCGTGATGATCGGCGTGTGGACCCAGAAGAAGCCTTCGCTGTCGAAGAACCGGTGCACCGCCATCGCGAGCGCGTGACGCACGCGCGCGACCGCGCCGATGATGTTCGTGCGCGGCCGCAGGTGCGCGACCTCGCGCAAGTACTCCATCGTGTGGCGCTTCTGCTGCATCGGATAGTGATCGGGATCGTCGACCCAGCCGACGACCTCGACGCTATCGGCGCGCAGCTCGACCGATTGGCCCTTGCCCTGCGACGCGACGAGCTCGCCGGTCGCGCGCACCGCGCAGCCGCTCGTGATGCGCAGCACGTCGCTCTGGTAATTCGCGAGCTCCTGCGGCGCGACGACCTGCAGCGGATCGTGCGAGCTGCCGTCGTGAATGGCCAAGAACGACAAGCCCGCTTTGGAGTCGCGGCGCGTGCGAATCCAGCCTTCGACCGTGACCTTGGTCCCGACCGCGACCGTCCCCGCGAGGATCTGAGCGATGCGCGTCCCGGTCATTATTAGCGCTCGGCGTCCTTTGAACCGACGACGGTGAGGTTCATGCCGATCTGTACCGACACGGCTTTGCCGTCGATCGACACGACGGTCTTGCCGTTCATGTACCAGCCGAAACTACCGGTCGAGAACTGTTTCACTTCGGCAAGCATCTCCTGGCCGTTGATCACGACCTTGAGCGGCTCGGCTTTCTCCATGAAATGCGTGAGCGACACGGGGCACGAAGTCTTCGGTGGCATGGCGCGCATCTTACGGCGGTCGAGGCACGCGCGCTGCACTCATGCCCTACATGCTGCGTGGTTTTCTCGGCGTTGCTTGCGCTTGCGCGATCGTCGCGTGCACCGATGACATCGGGATGCCGCTCGGCACTGCCGATCTGGCGTTTGAAGGTGCAGGTTCCGCGACCGTTGCGTGGGCCACGCCGAACGGCACTGCCGGCGCGTACGCAGGCTGGACACTCTTCTTCGCACAAACCGGCTCGGCTGAAACATCGTGCAACGCCGACGCGCACTACGCGTCCGTCGCGCTGTGGGTCGGCGGCTCGGCGAGCTCGCAGCCGGAAGCGATCCCAGCCGGCGTCTATCACGACGATCTCGAGTGCGGCTCCGGCGTGCTGTGCAACTCGATGGCAGTCACAGACGACACGATCGATTTCGCCGAGGTCGACGTGATCGACGCCGATCCGAGCCAGATCCGCGGCTCGCTCGAAGGCAGCGCGACGACCGGGTCGGATACGACCATCGAGCTTTTCGGATCGTTCGACGCGCAGGTCTGCGCCGGCGGGTAAACGATCACCCCTGGTGAAGTGCGCCGATACCCACCGCGGGGTTTGATTCTCGCGACTTAGCCAGTCGCAACGTCGGCCCGACGTTTGTAATAGGGATTGTTGTCTGAAAACTGAAGTTGGTCGGCGGCGCGAGTGGATGGTGGGGTCGGTGATGTGTGGGCGGCGTGTGGGGTCGGGCGACGGTGTTGGTGACGGTGGTGTCGGGCGGGTGCGGGCGTGTTGGTCGTGACTGACGAGTCTGCGCCGCTGACCAACTTCTATTTCAGTGAGACGGGTTCCCCGTCGAATGCGAGATGCGCGAACGCGACGATCACGAGCGCGTGATCGATGCGGCCTTCGCGAATCGCGCGGTGACAATCTGCGAGTGATGCGAGCTCGACGTCGATGACTTCGGAGCCTTCGAGCCGTTGCGGCTGCGTCTTGACGCAATCGAGCGCGAGATACGAGTACAGCCGATTCGTCATGATCGCGGGGTTCGGCGACACGTTGCCGATCTGCTTCCAGCGCGAGCTGGTGTAGCCGGTCTCTTCCGCGAGCTCGCGGCCGGCCGCCGTTTCGGGTGACTCGCCCGGATCGACCATGCCGCCCGGGATCTCGAGACAGATCGATGCGCTGCCGACTCGGAACTGCTTGATCAGCACGACGCGCGCATCCGACGTCAGGGCGATCACGTTGACCCAATCGACGGCTTCGATCAGCGAGAACCGCTTCGGCGCGCCGGTGCGTGGGTGCGTGCCATCGACGAACGCGGTCTGGAACACGCGGTAGTCGCCGGCCGGAATTCGCGCGCCGAGTTGCCACGCAAGCGGATCGCTCATGGCGGCAGTGTACGATTGAGCCGATGCTGCTCGCGACCAGCGAGGCGCGGATCGGTGAGGGCGCGATGCGTTCGACGCTCATGCTCGATCGCACCGTGCGCGGCACGGTCGTGATCCGCGACCGGCTCGCGTTCGACACCAAGTACGCCGCGGCCGCCGCAGGTCGCGTCGACCAGGTCGGCCACTTGTTTCTGTTGCTCGAAGGCCGTTACGCGCCGAGCGTCGGCGAGCCGGTGCGCGGGCCGGTCGCGCTGATGCTCGCCGACGACGAGATCGAACGCGTCGGCGCGAAGTCGCGGACGTTTCGCACCGACGGCGCTCGCGTCGAGGTCGTGCAGCTGCGGTTCGCGACCGCGGATCTGCGCGTGCCGATCGGCATCGCACACGCGCCGCTGCCGGTGCCGGCCTACGTCTGGGACGCCGTGCGCGAGGTCGCGATCGATCCGGCGCGGCTCGGTCAGCTGCTCGGCGCGCTCGCCCGCGCGAACGTCATCGCGCCGACGATCGACGTGTTGCCCGAGGAGCCCGAGCGATTTCGCCGGATGTGGCAGGCGCTGCATCCGCTCTACACGAGCTACGGCGGGACCGCGTCGCTCAAGCAGCTCGCGAATAGCTTGAACATGTCGATGCGCCAGGTCGGCCGCGACGCCAAGGAAATGGCTGCGACGTTCGGGTTCGGCAGCGGCTATCGCGATTCGCTGCTCGTGCTGCGCCTGCGCGTCGCGGCGTTGCTGTTGTCGGCGCCGGCGGCGACGGTCGCCGATGTCGCGACCATCGTCGGCTACGGCAGCGCGATCGCGATGGCGCGTGCGTTTCGCGACGCGAAGCTGCCGCCGCCGAGCGCGGTGCAAGCCGCCGTGCGCGGCGAATAGAATCCGCCATGTTAGCGATCGCGATGGACGCGGCGCGGCGCGCGCGATACTCGCGGATCGTGCGCTGGCTCGCTGTCTTGCTCGTGGCGTCGACCGCACACGCCGGTGGCTTCGGCATTCCCGAGATCGGCGTACGCCGCACCGCGATGGGCGCGGTGATCGGCCGGCCCGACGATCCGTCGGCGCTCTATCACAACCCCGCGGGCATCGTGCTCGAGGACGAGTGGACCGTTTACATCTCGGCCGGCGTGTCGCTGCTCCACACGTCGTTCGCGCTCGCGCCGTGGGACGACGGTCGGTCGAGCCAGTTTCTCGGCGTGCAGCCGCAGGCGAACGGCTACTACGCGGCGATCAAGCCATCGCGCGCGTTCGGCGTGATCCCGATGATCGCGGTCGCCGGCCGGCCGTTGCCGAAGCTCCTCCCGAAGTTGCACATCGGCGCGGGCGTGTTCGTCGGCAACGCGCAAGGCGCGGAGTTTCCGGCGACGGCGGTCACGCGCTATCACCTGATCGACGCGTACATCATCGCGCCGCAGGCCGTGCTCGGCGTCGCGTATCAGGTGCTGCCGACGCTCGCGCTCGGCGCGACGGTCGGCGTGATCAACATTCGCGTCCACGACGATCAGGACATCTACCCGATCGTCGACGGCATGAACGTGTCGCAGATCTTCGGCACCGCGCCGCACCTCGTGCTCGACGGCAGCGGCTGGGCGCCGAGCTGGAGCGTCGGCGCGTACGGCTCGCCGATGCCGCGCGTGACGTGGGGTGCCGCGATCATCGGCAAGGTCGACGCGACGTTGCACGGCCCGGTCGCGCTGACGTATTCGCAAGACGCGTTCTCGCCCGGCACCGTCAACGGGCTCGAATCCACCGACGAGCTGTTGCCGTGGACGTTTCAAGCCGGCGCGAACGTCGACGTGCTGCCGAACCTCGAGGTCGGCGCCGAGTTTCGCTACTGGCTGTATCGCCAGCTTCACGATCAAGACATCAACCTCGTCGGCATCTACTACGTGCGCGACCTCGATTCGGTGAAGGATTATCACGACTCGCAAGAGGTCACCGGCGGCGTGCGCGTGCACGGCCTCGACTTCGCGCCCGAGCTCGATCTGATGGCGGGCGCGCAATACGATCACT
>DASXEF010000416.1:0-4626 GCA_036490255.1 Kofleriaceae bacterium | reverse complement strand
GTTCACGAGCGACTTGTTTGCAAGCCCGTCCGGCGCGTACGCGTACGAGCGCAACGGCTACGTGTCGACGTGCGCCGGCTACATCGTCGACGTCTACATGGATACGGACTCGAACACGAACCCGTACAAAGGCAAGGCGACGAGCGGTCCGTTGGTCGCGTACGCCGGCGCCTACGATCTGCCCGGATCGAAGGTGGTCGACGGCCAGTTGCCGATCACGCAGAACGATTGCACCCGGCTGTCCGAGGTCGTCTACGAATACACGTGGCCGCATACCGATGTCGGTTACACGTACGTCGGCGGCATCCTGACGGAAGGCACCTGGAGCGATGGCGCGTGCTCTCTCGCGACCGTCTCGACCTATCCCAAGGGCGCGACGTCGCTGCCGATCCTGAATCCGTCGTCGTCGGGCGTCGATCGCTATCGCTTCGTCAGCGCCGTCATCGAGCGCACGACCTATCAGGAGTCGATGGTCGGGCTCGCGCAGCCGCCGCCGACCTAGCGCTGGACCAGCACGCCTTCGGCGACGAGCAACAACAACACGAGCGCGGCGAGCCCGTGCCACAGCTCGACGCGGCGCTGGTTGTCGCCGGGCGCTTGGCCGGCGCCGGTGCCCGACGGCGGCAACGCGCTCGCCGGTGCCATCGTCAGATCCGAGCCGCGCGGATCGAGGTTGATCGCGAACGCGAGCTCGTCGCGCGCGTGCGTGGCGCCGGTCTTGTCGGTGCCGATCACGCGATAGATGCCGGGGCGATCGGTGCGGCCGAAGCGCACCGAGCTGCGGCCCGCGATGCGATCTCCTTCGAACACTTCACCGACGTTGTCGGGGCCGCGAACTTCGAGCTTCTCGAGATCGCCGGTCGCGAGTGCGACGGAGCTGCCGACGAGGTGCTCGCCGTAGCTCGCCGCCGCGTGCTTGCGCGCGAGATAGCGCACGGCTTGCTGCACGAGCGGCAAGTAGCCGGGATGGATCGGCAGATCGTTCCAGTCGCGATCGAGCGTGCTGGTGAACAGCAGCGTGCGGCCCGAGCCGATCGACGCCTCGACGAGCGCGGCGGCGCCGTTGGTGAAGCGCGCCAACACTTTGCGATCCTGCGTCGCCGTCGTCGGGCCGAGTAGCGAGATCTTGAAGAACTTGGCGTCGGCGAGCTCGGGCGCGTCTTTCGAGAACGGCGTGAAGATCGGATGATCGGCTTCCCATTTGACGAGGTGAAGCGCGCGGCTATCGCGGTCCTCTTGCGAGGCGCCCCACGTCGTGTCGATCGGATCGCGCAGGCTCTGCGGCAGCAGCGGCAACATCGTGCGGTCGTATGCAGCGGGATCGACGCGGTCGCCGGGCGCGACGAGGATGCCGCCGCCGGCGCGCACCCATTCCGCGAGCACCGCGACTTGATCGGGTGGCAGCGCGCCGACGTTCGCGAGCACGACCACGTCGAAGTCGTTGAGATCGAGCAAGTGCTTCGTCGGCTCGAGCCCGACCAGATCTTCGGCGGTGATCGAGCGAACGCGCGTGCCGCTATCGTCGCGATCGCCCGGGCGCAGCGCGGCCTCGAGGTAGAACAGCTCGTCGTCGTGGCGCACCGTGCGCGGGTCGCCGTCGACGAGCAGCACGCGAACTTCGTCGCGCAGCGTCGCGCGGACGTAGCGCTTGTCATCGATCGACAAGCTGTCGTTGGCGATCTCGACGAACGCGTCGGCGGCGCGTGCGCCGGCCGGCAACGTCGCCAAGAATCGCTTCGTGCGGCGCTCGTGGGCGGGCACGTCGAGCTCGCCGCGCGCGACCACGTGATCGGCGATCGTGAGCGACAGCTCGACCTTCGTCGCATCGTCGCCGAAGTTGCCGACCTCGGCATCGAACGCGACGCCGCGATTGCCCGTCCCGTTGTCGGGATCGACCTCGAGCTTCGTGACCGCGACGTTCGGCATCGACGCCGGGCGCAGATCCGATGTCACGAGCATCGGGCCGTCTTTTCCCCACGGCGGTTCGATATCGCGCAACCCGGTCTTCGCGAGCAGCGACAGCAGGAACACCGTCTTGCGGCTATGGCTCGACGCGCCGAGCAGCTGCGCCGCGCGAGCGAGCGCGCGCGACGTATCGGCGGGCCGCGTACTCGCGTCGAGCGCGAGCAGCTGATCGCGCAGACGCAGGTGATCGCGCGTGAGCTCGGTCGGCTGCTCGGCGCCTTCGGACGCGCGAACGATCGCGACTTCGGCTTCGGGACCGAGCTGCGAGAGGATGCGCAATGCGTCGGCCGACGCGCGCTTGATCCACGGCTTGCCGTCGACGATGTAGCCCGCTGCGAACGAGTCGTCGATCACGATCACCGCCGCTTGCGGACCGCGCGTGACCTGCGGACCTTTGCGCTCGCACGACGTGAACGGCTTCGCGAGCGCGATCGCGACGGCGACGCACGCGAGCGCGCGCACGACGAGCAAGATCCGCTCGCGCAGCCGCAGCCGGCGCGCGGTCTTGCGCTTCGTCGCCATCAAGAACTCGAGCGCGGCGAACGGCACGACCTTGGCGCGCTTGCGGCCGATCAAGTGGATCGCGATCGGCACGCCGATGGCGATCGCGCCGATCAGCATCAGCGGCGCGAGAAAGCCCATTACACGGCCCTCGCCGGTGCGAATCGCGCGCGAGAGACGAGCAGCTCGAGCAGCGTTTCGTCGAGCGGCCGCTCGGTGCTCGTCAGGTGATAATCGACGCCGGCCTTCGCGAGCGTGAGCGCGCAGTTGCCCAAGAACGCGTCCATCCGCTCGAGGTAATCGCGCTTGATCGCCTGCGGATTGACGAGCAACTTGTCGTGCGACTCGAGCGCCTGAAACTCGGTGAGCCCGTCGTACGGGAACGTGCGCTCGTGCGGATCGAGCACGTGCAACACGGAGACATCGTGGCGCTGCGCGCGCAGCGTGCACAGCAGCTTGATGACCTCGTCGTCGGTGTCGAACAGATCCGACGCGAGCACGATCAGCGAGCGCCGGCGCCGCGACTGTTCGGCGATGCGCTCGAGCGCGGCCGCGGGCGATTCGTCGCCGGCGCCGCCTTTTTTCATCACGTCGTCGAGCACGCCGAGCAGATCGTGCAAGTGCGACGTCCGCGCGCGCGGCGGCACGACGACTTCGACGCTGCGATCGCCGGTCGCGAAAAACCCGACCTTGTCTTGCTGCTGCACGGTCAAGTACGCGAGGCCGGCGACGAGCAAGCCGGCGTACTCGAGCTTTTGCATGCCGCCGCCGGCGAACTTCATCGACGCCGACGCGTCGAGCACCAAGTACACGGTCAGCTGCGACTCTTGCTCGTACTGTTTGACGTAGTAGCGATCGAGCTTCGCGTACGCTTTCCAGTCGACGTGGCGCAGCTCGTCGCCTGGCGAATACTCTTTGTGCTCGGCGAACTCGACGGAGCTGCCGTGCACGTTCGCGCGATGCAAGCCCGACAGCGCGCCCTCGACGATCACGCGCGCTTTGATCGGCAGGCTGCCAAGCCTCGCGAGTTGTTCGGGCGAGATTCCGGTCATAGGTTCGTACTCGTACTCGTACTCGTACTCGATCGAGTGATGCGAGCCATCGAACCGCATCGATCGCGAACCGATGCGCGCGAGATGTCGGCAGGATCCGATTCACGCGGCGTGCGAATCGATGCGCGCGGCATGTCGGCAGGATCCGATTCACGCGGCGTGGCCATCGAATGCTCGCGAACCGATGCGCGCGACATGTCGGCAGGATCCGATTCACGCGGCGTGGCGATCGAGTGATCGCGAATCGATGCGCGCGACCTGTCGGCAGGATCCGATTCTAAATCGCGTCGGTCGCGAATCGGTGCGCGCGGCAGTACCTGAACAACCGGACTCTCGCGGTACGAGTACGAGTACGATTTGATCACGGCTGAACCGTCGACAGCAATTTGTCGACGAGGTCGCCGGCACGCAAACCCTCCGCTTCGGCGCGGTAGTTCAAGATCAGTCGGTGCTGCAACGTCGGGCGCGCGAGCGCGACGACATCGCTGGTCGCGACCGCGAAGCGGCCGTCGAGGATCGCGCGTGCCTTCGCCGCCAAGATCAAGAACTGCGACGCGCGCGGGCCGGCGCCCCACGACACCGCGTCTTTGATGAACTGCGGCGCGGTCGGCGACGTCGGCCGTGTCGCGCGGGCGAGCGCGACCGCGTACTTCACGACGTGATCGGCCGCGGGCACGCGGCGCACGAGCTCTTGCAGCTGGAGGATCCGCTGCGGCGACAGCACGCGCGCGAGCTCCGGCCGGTGATCGCTGGTCTGCTGGCGAACGATCTCTTCTTCTTCGGTCTCGCTCGGATAGTCGACATCGACCTGGAACATGAAGCGATCGAGCTGCGCCTCGGGCAGCGGATACGTGCCCTCTTGCTCGATCGGATTTTGCGTCGCGAATACGAGGAACGGCAGCGGCAGCTCGTGCGTCGTGCCGCCGGTCGTCACGCGGAACTCCTGCATCGACTGCAGCAGCGCCGCTTGCGTCTTCGGCGGCGTGCGGTTGATCTCGTCGGCGAGCACGAGGTTCGCGAACACCGGGCCTTTGATGAATCGGAACACGCGACGACCAGTCGTGTGGTCCTCTTCGAGGACCTCCGTGCCGGTGATATCCGCCGGCAT
>DASXEF010000391.1:0-3961 GCA_036490255.1 Kofleriaceae bacterium | reverse complement strand
TAGGTGGCGTCGTGGTCGCGATCGAAGCGTCGTTCTTGCTGTCGTATCAGAAGGCGTACGTCAGCGGCGCGCTGCCGCACTATCGGCCGCCGCGCGGTGCGTTCACGATCGGTTCCAGCGGCGTCGGTCGCATCGCCGCGGTCGGTGGCGGTGTCTATCACCTCGCGATCGGCCAGCGCGTGTTGATCTCGCCGCACGTCGTCGCGAACGAACGCACCGACGATCGCGCGCAGATCTTGCTCGGCCTCACGGCGCTGAACGAGCGCAACGACGTGCTGCAAGCCGATTGGCGCGACGGCACGCTCGCCGACTATGCGCGCGTCCCGGCCTCGGTCGTCACACCGCTCGACGGTCTCGACGCGATCGACAGCGCGACGCTGACCGTGCTCGGTCGCTTCGCCGTGCCGTTCGGCGGCTTCGCGCGCGGCCGACTCGCGGCGGGCGAGCGCGTGATCGTCACCGGGGCGACCGGTGCGTTCGGCACGGCGGCGGTGCTGCTCGCGCTCGCGATGAGTGCGTCGCGCGTGGTCGCGGCCGGTCGCGACCGCATCGCGCTCGATCGGCTCGCGAAGCTGCCGCGCGTGAGCGCCGTCGCGCTGACCGGCGACATCGCGCGAGATACCGCCGCACTGCGCGAGGCCGCCGGCGGCGGCGCTCAGCTCGCGCTCGATCTCGTCGGCCGCGCGAGCGATCCGAACGCGACGCTCGCCGGGATGCGCGCGCTGGTGCGCGGCGGCCGGCTCGTGGTGATGGGCAGCATGAGCTCGCCGCTGCCGCTCGACTACAACGAGCTGATGATCAACGACTGGGAGATCGCCGGGCAGTTCATGTATCCGGCCGATGCGTTCCGGCGGGTTGTCGAGCTCGTGCGCGCGGGCTTGCTCGATCTCGGCGCGCTGCGCGTGACGACGTTTCCGATCGCCGAGCTCGTCGACGCGATGGATGCGGCGGAAGCGGCAGACAATTTTACTGCGGTCGCCGTCGTCCGATGACTTCGTCGGGCGTCGGCGGTCGCACGCGTGACCACCCCGAACGGTCCGAAACGCCGAACGCTTCGAAGCTCGCGCGGGCGTCCGCGAGCAAGACCGCAACACCGGCAGTGAAATTTCACGTCGTCGAGTACGCTTGCAGCGGCAGCACGCGGAGCTCGCCGCGCTTTTCGATCGCGATCGCTTCGAGTGCGGCACGCGCGGCGCGCAGCGTCGTGTAGTACGCGATGCCGTTCATCAGGCATGCGCGGCGCAGCGACTGCGAGTCGACGATCGCCTGGCCGCCTTCGGTCGTGTTCACGACGAAGTCGATCTCGTGGTTGTCCATCGCGTCGACGCAGTGCGGACGGCCTTCGAGCACCTTGTTGATGCCGTCGCAGACGAGGCCGGCGTTGCGCAAGAACGCCGCGGTGCCGTGTGTCGCGACGAGCGTGAACCCGAGATTGACGAGCCGGCGCGCGATCTCGACGAGCTGCGGCTTGTCGAGCTCGCGCACGCTCAAGAACGCGCGGCCGCTCGTCGGCAGCTTCATGCCGGCCGCGAGCTGGCTCTTCGCGAACGCGCGCGCGAAGTCGGAATCGATGCCCATGACCTCGCCGGTCGAGCGCATCTCGGGGCCCAAGATCGTGTCGACGCCCTCGAACTTCGCGAACGGGAACACGACCTCTTTGACGCACGTGTGGCGCGGCTCGAGGCCGACCTCGGACAGGCCGAGCTCGGCGAGCGTCTTGCCGGCCATGACCTTTGCAGCGAGCTTCGCGAGCGGCCTGCCGATCGCTTTCGATACGAACGGAATCGTCCGCGACGCGCGCGGGTTCACTTCGAGCACGTACACGTCGCCGGCGAGCACGGCGAACTGCACGTTCATCAAGCCCACCACGCCGAGCTCGGTCGCGAGCATGCGCGCCTGGCGGCGAACTTCTTCGCGAATGTCGGTCGGCAGCGAGTAGGGCGGCAACGCGCACGCCGAGTCGCCGGAGTGAATGCCGGCTTCTTCGATGTGCTCCATCACGCCGCCGACCACGACGGCGCCGGTGTGATCGGCGATGACGTCGACGTCGAGCTCGACCGCATCGGCGAGAAACTGATCGACGAGCAGCGGGAATCCGACCGACGCGCCTTCGTCGCTCCCGCTCGCGCCGCTCGCCGCAGTCGCTCCGCTCGCGAGTAAAAACCGCGCGAAGTAGTCTTCGAGCCCGCGCGCGTCATAGACGCGTTCCATCGCGCGGCCGCCGAGCACGTAGCTCGGTCGCACCATCACGGGGAAGCCGATCTCGCGTGCGACCGTGCGCGCCTCGTCGAGCGAGCGCGCGATGCCCCAGCGCGGCGCATGCAGCTTGAGCGTTTCCATCACCTGGCCGAAGCGCTCGCGATCTTCGGCGCGATCGATCGCGTCGGCGCTGGTGCCCAGGATCGGCACGCCGGCGGCGGCGAGCGGCAGCGCGAGCTTGAGCGGCGTCTGACCGCCGAACTGCACGATCACGCCCCACGGCTTCTCGAGATGACAGATCTCGAGCACGTCCTCGAGCGTGAGCGGCTCGAAGTACAACCGATCCGACGTGTCGTAGTCGGTCGACACGGTTTCGGGGTTGCAGTTCACCATGATCGACTCGATGCCTTCTTCGCGCAGCGCCATCGCGGCGTGGCAGCAGCAGTAGTCGAACTCGATGCCCTGGCCGATCCGGTTAGGACCGCCTCCGAGGATGATGACTTTCTTGCGGTCGGTCGGCCGCGCTTCGCACTCGTCCTCGTACGTCGAGTACATGTACGGCGTGTGCGATTCGTACTCGGCGCCGCACGTGTCGACGCGCTTGTAGACCGGGCGGATGTTCGCGGCGTGGCGCGCTTCGCGGACTTCGTGCTCGCGCTTGCCGGTGAGCGCCGCGATCCGGCGATCGCTCATGCCGAGCCGCTTCATCCGGCGCAAGTCCGACAAGCCGTGCTTCGCGACGGCGAGCTCCGACATCGCGATGTCGTGGACGTGATGCAAGAACCACGGATCGATGCGGGTCAATTCGTGCGCGCGCTCGAGCGTGAGGCCGAGCTGGAAGCCGCGCGCGACCAGGAACAAGCGCTCGGGCGTCGGCGTCGCGATCGCGCGCTCGATCGCGGGCAAGTCGGCTTCCGACGGCAGATCGAAGCCGGCGCGGCCGGTCTCGAGCGAGCGGATCGCTTTGCCGAGCGCCTCGCGAAACGTCCGGCCGATCGCCATCGCTTCGCCGACGCTCTTCATCTGTGGGCCGAGCGTGGTCGACGCCGACGGGAACTTCTCGAACGCGAACCGCGGCCACTTGACGACGACGTAGTCGATCGTCGGCTCGAACGATGCCGGCGTGACGCGCGTGATGTCGTTGTGGAGCTCGTCGAGCGAGTAGCCGAGCGCGAGCTTCGCCGCGATCTTCGCGATCGGAAAGCCGGTCGCCTTCGACGCGAGCGCCGAGCTTCGCGACACGCGCGGGTTCATCTCGATCACGAGCATGCGACCGGTCTTGGGATCGACCGAGAACTGCACGTTGCTTCCGCCGGTCGTGACGCCGATCTCGCGCATGATCGCGATGCTCGCGTCGCGCATGCGCTGATATTCCTTGTCGGTGAGCGTCATCGCCGGCGCGACGGTGATCGAGTCGCCGGTGTGCACGCCCATCGGATCCAGGTTCTCGATCGAGCACACGATGACGGCATTGTCCTTGCCGTCGCGCACGACCTCGAGCTCGAACTCTTTCCAGCCGAGCACGGATTCTTCGACGAGGATCGAGTGCACCGGCGACTGATCCAAGCCGAACTGGACCATCCGATCGAAGTCGGGCTTGTTGTACGCGATGCCGCCGCCCGAGCCGCCGAGCGTGAAGCTCGGCCGCAAGATCGCCGGGAAGCCGATCTCGTCGATGATCGCGCGCGCTTCTGCGACCGAGCGCACGAGCCGCGACTTCGGGCACGACAAGCCGATGCGCGTCATCGCCTGCTTGAACAGC
>DASXEF010000334.1:0-2065 GCA_036490255.1 Kofleriaceae bacterium | reverse complement strand
TTTCTTCAACGAGCTCGGCGATCCGCGCGGCGAGTTCATCGCGCTGCAGCTCTCGCAACACGCCGGCAAGCTCGGTGCGGCCGGCCGCAAGCGCGCGCAAAAACTTCTGTC
Source organism: Kofleriaceae bacterium (assembly GCA_036490255.1). Lineage (GTDB taxonomy): Bacteria > Myxococcota_A > Polyangia > Haliangiales > Haliangiaceae > JABFXX01. The sequence continues at coordinate 1,954 of DASXEF010000334.1, read as the reverse complement.
TCGCTACAAGCGCACGTGGATCGGTGCGATCGCGCCGCTCGTGTTCGTGCCCTACGCGCGATTCGAGCGCGGCTTCATCGTCGGCTGTCAGCTCGCGCGAAGCGACCGGCTCGTCGCCAACTTCATCGATCACCCGGCGTGGTCGACCGTGCGCGAGCTCACCGTGCATCCGCTCGCCCGCGAGCAGAACGAGCTCGCGAGTCGATTGCGACGGCTCGGCGTGCGGCTGGTCGACACGCTGACGCGAGGCATCGCGTAAATGCACAGTCTCGACCGAGCACTCGCGTTGTGGCGAGCCAAGCCGACGCGCGCGCATGCCGAGCTCGTCCATCGCGCGGGCCGATTGGTCCGGCCCGATGATCGCGACGAGTGGCTCGAGGCGATTCGCGAGCCCGCGCTGTTCAACGACCAGTTCGCGTCCAATTGGCTCCTCGAGCTCGCGCGACGCCCGAGCGATCCGCGGATCGGCGACGCGATGGTGACGATGATCGAGACGCGCACGTTCGACTGGGGTGCGCTGTCGGCGATCTGGAAACCGCTGTTTCAGATCTTCGAAGCGGCCGACGCGACGATCGCGCCGCGCTTGCGAACGATCGCCGAACGCGAACGCACCGGTCCATATCGCATGACGACGCGGCTCGCGCCAAAGCTCGACGAGATCGCCGACGCGCTCGAAGCGCGCGTCGAAGTCGATTCGCCCGAGGCGCGCGCGCTCGCCGCGGAGCTCGATCAGCTCGAAGCGAAGCGCCGCGCAGTCGACGACGCGTCGCTCGAGTTGTTCGATGCCGTGTGGGCAACGCCCGACGACGACGCGCCGCGGCTCGTGCTCGCCGATTTTCTGAACGAGCACGCCGAGCCGCGCGGCGAGTTCATCGCGCTGCAGCTCGCGCGACAGGCCGGCAAGCTCGGCGCATCCGGTCGCAAGCGCGAGAAGAAGCTGCTCGCGCGCAACAAGCGTGCATGGATCGGCGCGATCGCGCCGCTCGTGACGGTCGCGAGCGCTCGATTCGAGCGCGGCTTCATCGTCGGTGCGCAGCTCGTGCCTGATATCGAGCTCGAGCTGAGGTTCGGCGATCATCCGGCGTGGTCGACGCTGCTCGAGTTTTCAGCGGATTTGCGCGAACAAGCGCGCGGCCCGTTCGGGCGCATGCTGCAAGCTCGTGCGCGCGTGGTCACGACGCTGACGCTCGGCATCGCTTAGTTAGTCGGGGAGATCGACGGCCCAGCGCAGCGCCGTTCGGCACTCGAGCCACGCGGCTTCGTCGGCGACCATGTACGGCGACTCGAGCGTGACGACTTCGAGCCCGAGCTCGACGCCGTACTTCGTGCCGAACGAGCCCGGGCACGGATAGCCCATGTCGGCTTCGGCGGGATAGCCACAGCGCGACGCCATCTCGCGCGCGAGCGCTTCGCCGGTACCGTCCCAGTTGACCATGCGATACGTCGCGTGGAGCGAGATCAAGCGCTCGGCTTGCGCCGTCACGATCAGCTCGACGAGCGCGCGCGTTTCGGGCTGATCTTCGGGGGCGTCTCCGGGGTGATACCCCGGCCGCCGCGCTGCGCCCCAGCTCTTCGACGCGAAGTTGCGATTCAGATCGACGCCGTTCGCGTTGTCGCGCGTGCCCGCGACCAAACCGTCGACGTTGAGGCACGGCACGATCCACGTATCGCGGCCGGGCGGTCGCTCGACGAGCTCGTCGGCGAGCCGTTCGAGCATGAGCTGACTCGCGGGCTCGTCGCCGTGGATCGCGGCGAACAACACCGCGGGCGCGCGCGGCTTCGCGTAGTCGGGCGGCAGAAAGTGCACCGCTTCGATCGGCCGGCCGAGCGCGGTGTGGCCGATCACGAGCTCGCGTCGCCAGCTCACTCGAGTTGTTTTCCAACCACCGTCGCCAACCCGTAGCCGACGAACGCGAGGCATGCGGTCGGAATGATCCAGACGAGCTGGGCCGAC
>DASXEF010000332.1:0-3585 GCA_036490255.1 Kofleriaceae bacterium | reverse complement strand
CAGCTGCTCGCGTCGGGCGACGCGCAATTGCGCGAAGCCGGCGCCGAGATCGCCGGATTACTCGGCGGCGCTGTCTCCGCGACCGCGATCGCGCCGCTCGCCAGCGATGCCGCACCGAGCGTGCGCGCCGCCGCAGTATGGGCGCTCGGCAAGCTCGCCCATCTTCCCGATTCGGCAGGCGAACGCGCGTTGCTCGCCGCGTTTCGCGACGACGATGCGGCGGTGCACGAGCGCGCCGCCGCCGGCTTGCTCCGGCTCGGCACGCCCGCGGCGCTCGCGCAGGCGATCGCGTTCGTCTCCGGCGACGGCGATGCAACGGCCCGCGCCGCGATCGCGAACGCCTTGCACGTGCCACCGGCGCACGCCGAGCAACTCGCCGCGGCGATCGACGACGCGCTCGCGCGCGTCAGCGCGAACGATCTCGCATTCGAGCCGCTCGTGCGGCTCAAGCTCGCGACCGCCGCATCGATGGGTGGTAGCGCCGGGCCGACGATCGACGTCGACGCTGAAATCGTCGCCGTGTTTCCGAGCTTCGCGCAGCTCGTCAAGCTGTCGGGCTTCGACACGCTCGTGAAGAGCCTGCGCACGGCGGAGTCGCTGTTTCACACCACCGCGAACGCGAAAGACGCCGATCTGTCACCGCCGATCACGCTGTGGATGAAGGTGCTCGAGAACTACGTCCACGCGTGGCTCGGCCCGCGCATGGCCGGGTTGCAGCGCGATCCGTCGACGCTGTTCGACTACGTCGATCACGTGATCGGCGGCAATTGGGGCGGCTTCCAGCGCTGGATCGAGCCGAAGTGGAAGGACCCCGCCGAGGTCGGCGGCGCGCGCGTCGATATTCCGCTGCGCGCGGTGCCGAACGCCGTGCGCGAGCTGCAGGAGCACCGCCGCAAGCGGCTCGACTCGCCACTGTCGGTCACCGAATGGGCGCGCATGCTCGTGCTGTTCGCGGTCGATCATCCGTCGAGCGGGTTTCGCAACCTGTTCAAGCTCACCGGCAAATCGAGCGATCGCACGATCGCGCTCGCGCATCGCCTGCACACGCTCGCGGCCGTGCGCAACCTCGTCACGCATCGCGCGAGCGCGGGCGCGGCGACGCTCGCTGCATTCCGGAGCGGCTACTACGCGGCGTTCGAAGATCTCGTCGCGCTCGCTTAGTGGTCGCTCGGCACGATCGCCTGCTGCAGCTTCGTGCGGAAGCCCGGCATCTGCGCGTCGTCGGTGTCGAGCACGAGCGTGCCGTCGGTCTGGAGCTCGAACGACGCGAAGTCGAGCCCGTCGAATGGCTGGTCCATACGGAACGTCACGCCGAGCGTGACCATGCCGCCCGGATCGAGCATCGCCGACGTGTCGATCGCGACCGCGAGCGGCATCAGGTCGTGGACCGAGAACGGATGCGTGCCGTCGGGCATCGAGACGTTGCCTGCGATCTCCCACGAGTAGTCGAGCAGCTCGCCGTCGGCGTGCAGCACGACCTTCGAATACAGCCCGCTCGGCGCATCGGAGAACACGGTCGTCGGCGGTGCGCCGCTGCCCCACGCGAGCTGCAAGTTGCCGAGCGTGTTCGTGGTGCCGGCGTCGCCGACGACGCGTAGGCTGTCGATGCGAAACGTCATGCTCGTGATCGTGGCGTTGTCGCCGATGTTGCCGGGGATCGCCGGAGACGTCGACCACGGGATCGCGATGCCGCTGTTGCCGGTATCGCCGTCCGGCGGACTGGTGACGTGCGAGCCCGTGCACGCGACTAGCGCGAGCATCAGCGTCGAACGGACCACACCCTGCATGACGCCCAATCGTGCAATGCGAAGACCAGCAGCGACAACGGAGAAGTTGATTAAATCGCGCATGCTGTTGGTGCACGAAACCTGCTCGATGTGCACGATCCGTACAAACGATGGCTACTGAGCTGCTGACGCTCGACGCAGGAACTTCGCTCGGTAGGCCCAACGGGCCTCACGCGTTTCTCGTCGTGCACGTCGAGGGTGAAGGCTCGCGCGTGGTCGAGCTCCCCGACGGCGTCGACGTGACGTTCGGGCGTTCGCGCGGGGCAACCGTCCACGTCGAGAGCGAAAAAGTGTCGCGCATGCACGCGCGCATTCGCCGCGCCGGCGAGCGCGTCGAGGTAGAAGACCTCGGCTCGCGCAACGGCACGCGTGTCAACGCCGACAAGCTGACCGGCACGCGCGAGCTCGCGAGCGGCGACGAAGTGGTGATCGGCCCCATCTTGGCGATCGTCAACATCACGACCGGCCTCGGTCGACCGAGCGCGGTTGCCGACGCGACACAGGGCGAAGCGCGGCTCGCCGCCGAAGTCGATCGCGCGACTCGCTATCACCGCCCGCTCACGCTCGGCCTGCTGCGTGTCGCCAGCGATCCGGCGATCGAAGCGATCGCGCGCTCGCTCCGCGCGATGGATCTGCTCGCCGAAGATGCCGGCGACGATTACGTCGTGCTGTTGCCCGAGCTCGGCCGTACCGACGGCCAAGCCGCGATCGATCGCATGCTCGACTTCGCGCGTGCGACCGGCGTCACCGCATCGGCGGCGACCGTGCTGTGCCCCGAAGATGGCACCGCGGTCGAGACGCTGATCGGCAAGCTTCGCGCGGGGCTGCGCAGCGGCACGCGCGCGACGGCCGAGCCGATCGCGAGCGACGGCCCCGTCGTGCTCGACACCGCGATGCGCCGCGTCTATTCGCTCGTCGATCGCATCGCCGAATCGCCGATGACCGTGCTGATCCTCGGCGAGACCGGGGTCGGCAAGGAGCTCGTCGCAGAGGCGATCCACCAGCGCTCGAGCCGTCGCGACCAAGCGCTGATCAAGCTCAACTGTGCGGCGCTTCCGGAAACGCTGCTCGAGAGCGAGCTGTTCGGCTACGAGCGCGGCGCGTTCACCGGCGCCGAGCGCCGCAAGGTCGGCTTCTTCGAAGCGGCGAACGGCGGCACGCTGTTCCTCGACGAGATCGGCGAGATGCCGCTCGCGCTGCAGGCGAAGCTGTTGCGCGTGCTCGAGCGCAAAGTCATCACGCGCGTCGGCGGCACCGCCGAAGTCGCGACCGACGCGCGCCTGATCGCCGCGACGCATCGCGATCTCGACGCCGAAGTGCGCGCCGGGCGGTTTCGCCAAGATCTGATGTTCCGCATCGGCGGCTTCACGCTCGCGGTGCCGCCGCTGCGCGATCGCGCCGGCGAGATCATGCCGCTCGCCGAGCACTTCGCGCAATCGACCGCCGCCGAGCAAGGTCGCAGCATGCCGCGGATCACCGACGGCGCGCGCGACGCGCTCGTCGCCTACGGTTGGCCCGGCAACGTCCGCGAGCTGCGCAACGCGATCGAGCGCGCGCTCGTGCTCTGCGGCGATGCGATCGAGCTCGCCGACTTGCCCGAAAAACTTCGCGACGCCGGTCAGCGCGTGCGGCCGGTCGCGCCAGCCGCCGCCGACATGCGCGGTCACCTCGCCGAGGTCGAACGCGCGGCGATCGTCGCGGCGCTCGAGGCGGAAGCGCAAAATCAAACGCGTGCGGCACGCCGGCTCGGACTGTCGCGTCGCGCGCTGATCTACAAGATGGAGAAGTACGGGCTCAA
>DASXEF010000317.1:0-2629 GCA_036490255.1 Kofleriaceae bacterium | reverse complement strand
CTTCTTTGAGCCGGCGCGGATCGCCTTTCGTCTTCGTCGCGCCGCCTTCGAGCGACAACGTGACGCCGGCTTGATCGGCGCGGCCGGCGAGCACGTCCATGACGTCGCGCGACAGCACCGCGAGGTCCAGCGCCTCGGGCCGGATGTCCTCGAGCGGGCGCGAGAACGACAGGTACTCGTTGAGGATGGTCTCCATCCGCGAGATTTCCGAGGCGACGACCGTGAGCCGGTCTTGCGTGCGCTCGCTCGTCGGCGTGCGCGCGACCAGCTGGCACAAGCCCTTGATCGACGCGAGCGGGTTCTTGAGCTCGTGCGCCACTTTTGCGCCGACCGACTGCAGCCGGCGCAACTGCGCTTCGGCCTCGCTCAAACGCTCTTCGCGCAAGCACGCGTACGACTCGCCGGATTGCCGCGCGATCTGCGTCAGCTTGCCGACCATCAGGTGCAGCATGACGAGGTTCCAGCCGAGCCCGAGCACGGCGGCGCACGCGTAGTTGACGCTCGGGATCGACGGCCCGACGACCGACACCGGCAGCGACACCATCGCGATGATGAACAGGCCGTTCGCGACCGCGGTCCAGCGCGCGACGGCGTGCGGTCCGAAGAACAGCAGCGACACGATCGACGGCATCACGACGGCCGGCAAGAACGGCGAGTGCACGCCGCCGGTCAATGCCGCGCTGGAGATCACCATCACCTGCGCGAGCACGTTCATATAGATGAACGCCTGCTCGACGCGACCTTGCGCGCGCGTCTTCGCGATCACGACCTTGTGGCCGAGCACGAAGAAGACGTAGACGCCCGCGAGCGCGACGACGCGCCAGGTCGGATAGCTCGCTGCGATCAGCAACCCGAGCACCGCGAGCTGCACGAACACGCCGAGGAACGTGAACGTACGCGTGGTGTGCTTCGCCTCTTTCAAGAAGAAGTCGTCACGCTGCGTTCGCCAAACAGCCTCGGGCGCGGGCACGGCTCGGCGTTCTGCCAGCGTCGTGCCAGCAGCGGCGGGTTCGACTTGCATCCGGCAACTCTAGCTCGATCGCCTGCTTGCAGCGCGCTCATCGATCCACCGTCACGTTTCGTTACTGTCGGCTGTAAGGCGCACCGACAGATCGCGAGCGCATTCAACGGGCTTGGCCGCTGGCATCGTGGCACGCGCGGTGCTTTGGTCGCGGGCATGAGAGTTGGTTTGTCTGTGGTTCTCGTGGCAGTCCTAGCCGCGCCGTTGCACGCGCAGCCGGCACCTCCAACGCCCGCACAAGCGATCGACGAGCTCGCCGAGTTCGACAAGGAGCTCGACGCGATGTTCGTCGCGGGTGGATTGACCTCGGATCAGGCCGCGGCGCGGGCGGGCAACGTCTCGCCGACGGTGGAGCGCCGGATCGCCGAGGTCGCCGAGCAAACGGCGGCGGCGACGACGACGTACTTGCAAGGCGTGCCGCAGATCGGCGGCAAGCTGTCGTACACGCGCAACAGCTACATCGCACCGTTCAGCTTCGCGAGCTCGGGTCTCATGATCCCGGGCGTCGATCTGAGCGCGCTCGCGTTCCAGTTCCTGCAGAACTACTACGTCGCCGAAGCGACGATCAGCATCCCGCTGTCGGATTACTTGTATCGCTATCCGAAGCTGGTCAGCGGCGCCAAGATCGCGCTGGAGGTCGCGAGGACCACGCGCGCATCCGCGTGGGTCAACGCCGGTGAGGACGCGCGCACGGCGTACTACGAATGGCTGCGCGCAAAGCTGCAGGTCATCGTCGCGCAACGCCAGGTCGCGCAGGTCCAAGCGACGCTCGGTCAGGTCCGCGCGCAAGCCGAGGTGCAGCGGATCTCTCGCGCCGACTTGCTGCGCGTCGAATCGCAAGAAGCCGAGGCCGAGCAAACCGCGGCGCAGCTGGCGAACATCGCCGAGCTGCGCGAAGAGCAGCTGCGCGTGATGCTGCAAGTTCCCTCGGGGCAGGCGCTCGCGATCGGCGAGGACATTCGCAAGGACGTCGGCGCGCCGGCGCAGCGCCAGCTCGACGAGATGATGGGCCACGTCGCGGCGCACCGGCTCGATTATCTGGCGATCGTGCAAGGCATCGACGCGCGCGAGAAGCAGAACGAAGCCGAGGTGCCGAACTATTTGCCGAAGATCTCGGCGTTCGGCGTCGCGGATTACGCGAACCCCAACCAGCGCGTCTTCCCGCAGCAAGACAAGTTCACCGGCACGTGGGCGCTCGGCGTGCAGGCGACGTGGAACCTCAATGACGCGCTCACCGCGAACGTCAACCGCGATCGATTTCAAGCGCAGACCGACGAGCTGCGCGCCGATCAGGAGAACTTCATCCGCCAGACGCGCATCGAAGTCCTGCAGGCGCAGCAGAACGTCCAGCTCGCGATCCACGATCTCGACACCACGGCGAAGGGCCTCAAGTCCGCCGAGGAGAGCTATCGCGTGCGCAAGGAGTTGCTCGCCGCCGAGCGCGCGACGGGCGTCGAGCTCGTCGATTCGGAGACCGATCTGACCCGCGCCCGGATCAACGCGCTCAACGCGCGGATCGATCGTGCCGCCGATCATTGCCGGCGGTGGCACCGACAACATCGAGTTTCTAATCGGAGCGCCGCCGCTGCCCGGAACACCGCCGACTCA
>DASXEF010000246.1:0-13691 GCA_036490255.1 Kofleriaceae bacterium | reverse complement strand
CCAGTCGGTCACGACGCTCGGTGGCATGCATCCTCAAGTGATCTCGGCGCTTTCGATCGGCACGGCTGCCGACGGCTTCGACCTCAACAACGACGGCATGCCCGATAACAAGCTGGCGGCGGTGTCGAGCCTCGCGATGAGCTCGATCATGGACGCGTTCAACAACTACGAGGTCGTGCTTCCGATCGAGTACTTCAACTTCACGACGCCGGGCCCGACCGACTGCGTGAAGTTCGCGATCTACTACGGCGCGTTCGACGTCGATAAAGACGGCGACGGTAAGCGCCCCGGCATCGCCGGCGGCGACTGCAACGACCACAACGCGAACGTCGCGCCCGGGCTTGCCGAGATCGGCAGCAACCTCATCGACGACAACTGCAACGGCCTCGCCGACGAGAACACCGACGGCACGCCGAACACGACCGAAGGCTCGGACATGGACGGCGACGGTTACAGCGTCGCGCAGGGCGACTGCGACGATACCGATCCGACCGTGCATCCCGGCGCGGTCGAGATCTGCAACGACGGCAAAGATAACGACTGCGACGGCGTCGCCGATCGCTCGGTCGACGGCAGCGGCAATGTCACTGCGTGCAGCCCGTTCATGCCGACCGCGCAGATCGCGATCGACCCGCGCTCGCTGGGCTCCGACGGCCAGCCGCTGATCGCGTTCACCGACGGCGTCGTCGATTCGAGCAACAACCTCACGGCCGGCCCGTCGGTGTTCAGCATCACGCTGCCGATCTCGGGCGGCATCAACCTCACGCTCGCGCTATCGGGCGCGCAGATCAAAGGCACGATGAACCCCGACGGCTCGATCACGAACGGCCACCTCGGCGGCGTGATCGAGGCCAAGACCGCCGATACGATCCGCGGCCTCGACGTCTCCGAGATCGGCCTGTCGCCGCAGGACTCGCTGCTCGACGCGCTGTTCGCGAACTTGCTCGGCCCGCTGCTCGCGCTGCCCAAAGCCGGCCCGACGGTTCAGAAGCTGTACCCCGATTGCCGTACGCCCGATATCGACGTCGACGGCGACGGCCTCGAGGCGTTCTGCGATTCGCTCGCCGGCCAGGACGGCGACATGAAGACGGTCGACACCTGCGTCGACGGCGACGGTACGATCGTTCACGACGAGGTCGCGCCCGACGGCACGGTGACGATGCACTGCGCGCAGGCGCTGATGCCCGACGGCGTGACGTACCGCTTCGTCGACGGCGTGTCGGTCGAGCTCAACTTCACGACGGCGCCGATCAACGCGATCCTGCCGGTCGACGAGAGCGTCGGCAGCGGTAGCGGCAGCGCCATTTGACGTCGAAGCTCGTGCTCGCGTCGGCATCGCCCCGGCGGCGCGAAATGCTCGAGCGCGTCGGCGTCCCGATCGAGGTTCGCCCGGCAGACGTCGACGAGACGCCGCACGCGGGCGAAGATCCGCGCGCGTATGTCGCGCGGATCGCCGACACCAAGCGCGCCGCGATTTCCGCCGACTTCGTGCTCGCGGCGGATACCACCGTCACGATCGACGGCAAGATCTTGGGCAAAGCCGCCGACGATCGCGAGGCCGCCGAGATGCTGCGCCTACTCTCGGGCCGCGTGCATCAGGTCATCACCGCGTTCGCGTTGACCGGCGCCCCGACGCGCACGGTCGCGACCGATGTCGAGATCACGCAGCTCGACGATGCGACGATCGCCGCCTATGTCGCGAGCGGCGAGTGGCGCGGCAAGGCCGGCGCGTACGCGATCCAAGGCATCGCGGCGGCGTTCGTCGTCGGCGTGCGCGGCTCGGTGACGAACGTGATCGGTTTGCCGCTCGCCGAGGTGCTCGCCGCATTGCGCGACGCGGGCGCGCCGGGCGCGAACCTCGCGAACGGCATCGCGTCGTGACGACGATCGCCGACAACTGGCATGCGATCCGCGCGCGCGTCGACGCGGCAGCTTCGCGCGCCGGGCGAGCGCCGAGCGAGGTGACGATCGTCGCGGTCTCGAAGTTTCATCCGATCAGCGCGATCCGCGAGGCGATCGCGGCCGGCGCGCGCGACTTCGGCGAGAACTACGCGCAAGAGCTCGCCGCGAAGCAGAACGAGCTCGCTGCGACCTGGCACTTCATCGGCCGGTTGCAGCGCAACAAGGCGAAGCTCGTCGCGGGCAAGGTCGCGCTCGTCCACGCGGTCGATTCCGTCGAGCTCGCCGTCGAGCTCGGCAAGCGCGCGGGCGATCAGCCGCAGGCGATGTTGCTCGCGGTCAACCTCGCGAACGAAGCGACGAAAGGCGGCGTGACCGCCGAGACCGCCCCCGCGCTCGCGAAAGTGATCGCCGCGGCGCCGAACGTCACGCTCGCCGGGCTGATGACGATGCCGCCGCCGGAGGTCGAGCCGCGGCCGCTGTTCGAGCAGCTGCGCGGCTTGCGCGATCGCATCGCCGACGAGCTCGGCAACGCGCTGCCGGTCTTGTCGATGGGCATGAGCGGCGACTTCGAGACCGCGATCGCGTGCGGCGCGACGCACGTGCGGATCGGCACCGCGATCTTCGGCGAGCGTCCGCCCGCTTAGTTGCCGGCGCCCATCGCCTTCTGCATGCACTTGCCCATCTCTTCGCCGAGCACGGTCGCGCGCTTGGTGTCTTCTTCGGACATCCGCGGCGGCTCGCGATTCGACTTCGCCATCTTCTGCGCCCACACCGACATCTCGTCGGAGACCTTCTGCGCGCACTTGGTGTCGCTGCACTTGCACATCTCGTCTTTGAATTCGCCCATCTTCGCCATCGCATCGCCGAAGCTGCCGTTCGACAGCGCGGCCGGCGCGGTCGCGGCGATCGACGTGCAGCGCGCGAGCTGATTGCCGAGCGCGGCGACATCGGTGGTCTGCGTGGCGCCGAGCTTCGCCTTGTGGCGCGATTTCCAGTCGTCGAGGTCGGACTGGGCGTCGCGCGCGCAACGCTCGTTCGAGCAGTCGCAGGCGACGTCGCGATAGTGACGCGTCCACGCGAGCGTGCTCGCGGCTGCATCGAGCTTGGTCTGGACGAGCTTGCCGCCCGCGAGCTTGAGCTCGGTCGAGCCGGCCTGGCACATTGCTTTGCCTTTCGTGCCGCTGCCGCCGTCGCCCATCACGACGACCGCGCCGCCGCGAACCAGCCACGTGCCGTTACAGCTCGTGCCCGAATCGGTGAACGCGATCGGCACGGCGATCAGCTCGCCGAGCTTGGCGTGATCGCGGCGCAGCACGTGGAGCATGTTGCGCGGCGCGCTGCCGTCGAGCCGGGTCTCGACCGCGAGCTCGTCGACGCCGTCGCCGTCGAGATCGACCGGCCGGATCGCGAACACGGCCGCATCGTCGAGCGGCGCGTCGGCGAGTAGCGCGCCGTCGCCGCCGACGATCGCGAGGTGATGCGTCGTGCCGTCGCGCGCGGCGATCGCCCACGCCGCCGTCGGGCCCGCCGAGACGACCGCGCATTGCTCGATCGCCGCGGCGTGACCGGGCGACGCTTTCGCGAGCAACGCACCGGCTTTGTCGAAGTCGGGACACGCCGCCGCGACACCAGCTGCAAACCACGAACCGACCACACACGCGCCGAGCCAGCGAAGCTGCATCGAGACCTCCAACGCGTATCGTGACGCGATTTGTTCCGATCGGGGCGATTTCTGGGCGCTGTCAGAGGGTCGACGTAGTGTAGGGCGTGCGCATTCTCGGCCTCGACCCCGGCAGCCGCTATTGCGGCTACGGCGTGATCGACGATCACGGCACGAGCATGCAGTACGTCGAGTGCGGCGTGCTCACGGCGCCGGCGACCGGCGCGATGGAAGCGCGACTCGGCGAGATCGCGCGCGGCCTGCGCGAAGTGATCGACGAGCTCGCACCCGAAATCGTCGCGGTCGAAGACGTGTTCTCCCACGCGCAAAATCCGCGGAGCGCGCTCGCCCTCGCGCAGGCACGCGGGATGGCGCTTGCCGTGATCGGCCTGGCCGGGCTGCGCGTCGCGTCGTACGCGCCGGCCGCCGTCAAGAAGGCCGTCGCCGGCTCCGGCGCCGCCGGCAAGGAACAGATCGCGCGCATGGTGCAAGCGCTGATCGGCCTGCGCTCGTTGCCGCGCGCCGACGCGACCGATGCGCTCGCGATCGCGATCACGCACACGCGTACGCGCGCGGCGCAAAACGCGCGGCTCGTGCCGTCGGTGCGGAGGGCGATGTGATCGCAAGCCAGGCGAACGCGTGGCGCGCAGCAGCGCCGAAGGCGGTGCGGAGTTGATCGCCAGGCAGGCGAACGCGTGGCGCGCAGCAGCGCCGAAGGCGGTGCGGAGTTGATCGCCAGGCTCGACGGCACGCTGATCGAGCGCGATCCACCGCGGCTCGTCGTCGATTGCGGCGGCGTCGGCTACGACGTGATCGTGTCGGCGTACACGCTCGCCGGGCTGCCCGCCGACGGCGAGCACGTCACGCTGCGCATCTACACCGCCGCGAGCGAGAACAAAGTCTCGCTCTACGGCTTCGGCGATCTGCAAGAGCGCCAGCTGTTCGACCTGCTGATCACGGTCAAGAACGTCGGGCCGTCGACGGCGATCGCGATCCTCTCGGGCTCGAGCCCGCGCGACATGGCCGCGCTGATCGCGCGCGAAGATCACGTCGGGCTGACGCGGATCAAAGGCGTCGGCAAGAAGACGGCCGAGCTACTCGTCGTCGAGCTTCACGAGAAGTGCGCCGAGCTCTTGCTCGGTTGGGATGCGAGCGGCGGCATGCGGCCGGCCGCGCTGGGTGCTGCCTCGCGCAACCCGAAGAAGCGCGGCACCGGCAACGCGATGACCGATGAGGTCGTCCAGGCGCTGGTCGGCATGGGCTGGAGCCCGGCCGAAGCCGAGAGCGCGGCGATCGCAGTCGCGGTCGAGCCCGACGCGACGATCGAGCAGCGCCTGCGACAAGCGCTGCGGAGCATGCCCCGCTGATGGCGCGCAAGAAGCACGATAACGGCGCCGAGGGCATCGAGGAACCAGAGCGCGAGATCGCGCCGGTCGAGCGCGGCAGCGAGCGCGCGTGGCAAGCGTCGCTGCGGCCGCAGACGTTCGACGAGTACATCGGCCAGCGCGAGCTCGTCGACAACCTGCGCGTGTCCGTCCACGCCGCGAAGCAAGGCAACTGGGCGCTCGATCACTTCTTGTTCGCAGGCCCGCCCGGTCTGGGCAAGACCACGCTCGCGAACGTGATCGCGAACGAGCTCGGCGTGAACCTGCACGTCAGCTCCGGCCCGGCGATCGATCACAAGGGCAAGCTCGCCGCGCTGCTGACCAACTTGGGTGAGCGCGACGCGCTGTTCATCGACGAGATCCACCGGCTGAGCCCGGTCGTCGAAGAGAACCTGTATCCCGCGATGGAAGATTTTCGCTTCGATCTGTTCATCGGCGAAGGTCCGCACGCGAAAGCCGTGACGATGCAGCTGCCGCGGTTCACGCTGCTCGGCGCGACCACCCGCAAAGGTCTGTTGTCGGCGCCGCTGCTCGATCGCTTCGGGTTTCACTGGCAGCTCAGCTACTACGATCAGGCCGACATGACGGCGATCGTCACGCGCTCGGCGAAGCTGATCGGCGTGACGATCGACAACGACGGTGCGATCGAGATCGCGCGGCGCACGCGCGGCACGCCGCGCATCGCGAATCGCTTGCTGCGCCGCGTGCGCGACTTCGCGATGATCGAGCAAGCCGACGGCGCGATCGACGGCGACATCGCCGCATCGGCGCTCGATCGGCTCGCGGTCGATCACGCCGGCCTCGATTCACTCGATCGCTCGTATCTCTCGGTCGTGTGCGAGCGGTTCGACGGCGGTCCGGTCGGCGTCGACGCGATCGCGGCATCGCTGTCGGAAGAGCGGGGGACCCTCGAAGAGGTCGTCGAGCCGTTCCTGCTGCAGGTCGGTTTGATCGCCCGAACGCCGCGCGGTCGTGTCGCGACGGCCGCGGGGTTCCAGCACATGGGCCTGGCGCCGCCGTCGAAGGCACCGACAGGCGGCCAGGGCCGGCTGTTCTGAGCTCGAGCCGCTAAACTCGAGCTCCGAGCTTCTCGAGCCAGCTGTTCAAATCGCGAGGCTTCGTTCTGAAATTTGCGAACGATCTCGCGAGAGCGTGGCGCGGCACTCAACTCCTCGCCGGATTGTGTGGCGATCGCGTGCGATCGCGTGCGGGTCCTCGTGGGAGGCGTGCGGGTCTCGTGGGAGCGTGGCGTGTCGCGAACGATGCGAAGCGCCGGTCCCTGTCGCCTGTCGCGAGCGAGTTGCGCAGCGGCAAGCAGACCCTGCTAGCGAGCAGAGCGCGCGGCTGCGAGCACTGTTTGAGCGCGCAACAGGGAACAGGCGCGAGCATCGGGGTGGCGCCGCGCGATCTCACAGCGACGAGCCACGCGATCTCGCGAGCATAGCGACGCCTACATCCGCGCCAAATAGCCACACGAACAAAGGATTTCCTTTGGTCGGACCAGGGCGTAACGTCTGGCGCCGTGACGATGCGATGGGTGTTACTCGCTGCGTTGCTAGCCGGCTGCGCTGACCCGGCGCCGTCGTCGCTCGAGCCGATCATCCGGCCGACCGTGTGCGGATCGGCGTCGACCGTCAACGGCATCGACGTGTCCGAGTACGACACCTCGGTCGACTGGCCGACCGCGAAAGCCGTTGGCATCGACTTCGCGTTCATGCGCGTGAGCGACGGCATCGCGTATCCCGATTCGTCGTTCGCGGGATTTTGGTCGGGTGCGCGTGCGGCCGGCGTGATCCGCGGCGCGTATCAATACTTCCGTCCCGACGTCGATCCGGTTCAACAAGCCGATTTGCTCGCGTCGTCGATGGGCACGCTCCTGCCCGGTGACCTGCCGCCCGTGCTCGATCTCGAGGTCGCCGATGGCGTGTCGACGAGTGGCGTCGTCACCGCGGTGAACGCGTGGATCGCCGAGGTCGAAGCCAAGACCGGTCGCTCGCCGATCATCTATGCGGGACTCTACTCGTGGCCCACGCTGACCGGCGGCGCCGACGAGACGCAGTATCCGCTGTGGCTCGCGCAATACACGACCGCGGCGTGTCCCGACATTCCGTCGCCGTGGACGCAGTGGTTGTTCTGGCAGCACAGCGATACCGGCGCCGTCGACGGCGTCGTGAGCTCGCAGCTCGATCTCGACGTGTTCAGCGGCACGCTCGATCAGCTCGAGACGTTCGCGGCCGGCAGCGGCAGCGCGGCACCGTGCGGCGTGATCGACGCGAGCGGCGGCATGATCGATGACAGCGATGCGTGCTTCACGCCGGGCGGACCGTCGGAATACATGCGCCACGTCACCGACGCCGGCGAGGACGACACGCTGTACTGGACGCACACGACCGAGGCCGCCGCGCAGGCGAACTACGGCGAGTGGGATTTGTACTTCGCGCAGGCCGGCACGTATCACGTCGAGGCGTACACCGACACGACGTACGCGACGTCGCAAGCCGCCGACTATCAGATCGTCGCCGCCGGTCAGACGCAGAGCTCGACGATCGATCAGTCGGCCGTCGACGGCTGGCAATCGCTCGGCGACATCGCGTTCGCGGCAGGTGGCGGCCAATCGATCACGCTCGGCGACAACACCGGCGAGGCGACGCCGAAGCAGCTGGTGTTCGACGCGATCCGGTTCACGCCCGTCGATAGCGGCAGCGGCAGCGGCAGTGGCAGTGACACCGGCAGCGGCAACGCGCCGCCGGTCGTGCACACCGGCGGTGGCTGCGCGACGGGCTCGACGAGCGGGCGCGGCACCGGTGGTGCAGTCGCGCTCGTGCTCGCGTTCGTGTTACGTCGTCGGCGATGCGCTCGCTCGTCCTCGTCGCTCTAGTTGCAGCGTGCTCGGCGGAATCCGGCCCGCGTACGCCGGCGCCGCCCGTCGCGCAGATCGAGCGCGTCGATCGCATCGTGCACGGGCTGCGGCCGCCGGCCGAGATCGCCGGCGAGCCGGTGCGGTATTCGCTCGCCGATCGCATGAAGCACTATCGCGTGCACGGCGTGAGCATCGCCGTGTTCGATCACTATCAGCTGCAGTGGGCGCGTGGCTTCGGCGAGGCCGACGCCGAGTTGCACGCGCCGGTGACCGAGACCACGCTGTTTCAAGCCGGCTCGATCAGCAAGTCGATCAACGCGCTCGCGATGCTGCTCGCGGTCGGCACGGGCAAGCTTGCGCTCGACACGCCGATCGATGCCTCGCTCGAGAGCTGGCACGTGCCGGCGAACGACTTCACGCGCGGCAAGCCGATCACGCTGCGGATGCTGCTGTCGCACACGGCCGGCACGACCGTGCACGGCTTTCCCGGCTACGCCGCCGGCGAGCCGGTGCCGACGATCCAACAAGTGCTCGACGGCAAGCCGCCCGCGAACACGCCGCCGATCGTCGTCGACGAGCCGCCGATGAAAGAGTTTCGCTATTCCGGCGGCGGCATCACGATCGCGCAGCTCGCGCTGGTCGAGACGATGCACGAGCCGTATCCACAGATCTTGCAAACGACCGTGTTGGGGCCGATCGGCATGACGCGCAGCACGTACGAGCAGCCGCTGCCGGCGGCGCGCGTCGCCGAGGCCGCGGCCGGTTATCAGGCCGATGGCTCGCCGATCGCCGGCAAGCGCCACGTGTATCCCGAGATGGCGGCGGCCGGGCTGTGGACCACGCCGACCGATCTCGCGACGTACTTCATCGAGCTGCAGCGCGGCCTCGCCGGCAAATCGACGATCGTCTCGCAGGACGTCGCGCGCGAGATGACCGCGCCGGTGTTCGCGAGTGACGGCGACGGGCTCGGCGTGTTCGTGATGGATCGCAACGGCGCGCACATGTTCGGCCACAACGGCGCCGACGCCGGGTTTCAAGCAAACGCGATCGCGAGCATGGACGGCGGCTACGGCGTGATCGTGATGGCGAACTCCGACAACAGCGTCGGCTTGTTCGAGGAGATCGCGAATGCGGTGTTCGCCGAATACAACTGGCCCGGTCACGGCCCGGTGCTCGAGCGCAAGAGCTGGCCGGCCGACCAGCTCGCGGCGATCGCGGGCGTGTACGGCTCGCCGATGCGCCCGACGATCGTCGCCGTCGATCACGGTCAGGTGTTCGAGCACCATCCGTTCGGCGACCGCCACGAGATCGTCGCCACCGGTGACAAGCCGATCGATCTGCGCGACGGCACACCGTTCGCGCCGGGCCCGCGGATCGGCGATCACGTATCGCCGCTGGTCGAGCTCGAGACGACCGGTGTCGACGCCGCCGTCGCCGCGGCGCACGCGCTACCACCCGACGCGCTGTCGGTCGACGAGCTCAACGGTCTCGCGTACGCGACGCTCGGCGAGAGCTCGAAAGGCGCCGTCGCGATCTTCGAGCTCGTAGCTGCGATCGCGCCCGATTCGATGAACGCGCACGAGAGCCTGGCCGAGGGCTACGAAGCCGTCGGCGACAAAGCAAAGGCGCTCGCGCAGTACAAGGAAGCGCTCGCGACCGAGCCGGTCGATGCGAAGGCGCCGGCGAGCTTCAGGCAAAAGCTGCATGCGACCTGCGTCGCCGCGATCGCGCGACTCGGCGGCTAGAACAGCGCGATCGCGTTCGGCGTCACGCCGTCGAGCGAATACAGCGGCGAGTACTGCCCGGCATCGGTGAGCGCCGAGAGCAAGAACGTCTGCACCTGCTGCGAGCCCGGCGCGCCGACGAGCAACATCGTCTGATCGAGCACCGCGCTGGTCGGCGAGCTGAGCGTGCCGTCGAAGAAGCTGAACGGCGCCGCGTTGCCGCTCGCGGCCGGCGTGAAGATCTGCACCGAGCCGGCGGCGATCGCGTCGGTGACGTAGACGAGCTGCAAGCCGGCCGTGATGCCGGTCGGGCTCGCGAGCCCGGTCACGCTGCCGCCGACGACGCGCGACGGCGCGACGTTGCCGTTCGCCGCCTTCGGAAACACGGCGTACTGGCCGGCAGTCTCGGCGACGTAGACCTCGCCGGCGTAGACCGCGATGCCGGCGCCGGTCGTGATCGTGGTCGCCGATCCGGTGATCGTCGCGGTCGGCGTTCCAGAGCCGGAGTACACGTGGACGCCGTCGACCGCGCCGACGTAGATCGACGTGCCGTCGGTCGCGATCGACGTCGGCGTGAAGCCGAGCGCGAACGTCGACTCGGGCGCGACGTTTCCGGAATCGCTCGTCGCCCAGAAGTCGACCGATTGCGTGCCGGCATCGGCGACGACCAAGCTCGCGCCGAGCGTCGTGATCCCGCACGCGTTCACGAGTGTCGTCGCAGCACCGCGGATCGAGCGCTTCGGCGTCGCCGAGCCGGCCGCGGTCGCGTCGAACATGTCGATGCCGGTCGAGCTCGCGATCGCGAGCGTCGGCACCGTCACGCTGACCGACAACATCGCGGTCACGCCCATGTAGCTCGCGGTGATCGTCGCCGAGCCGGCTCCGGTCGGCGTGACCGCGCCGGTCGCGGCGGTCGCCACGGTCGGCGTGTTCGACGTCAGCGTCACGTACGGCGTGACATCGAGCTCGGCATCGTCGGTGTAATGCGCCAGCACGCTGACGGACTGGCCGAGCGGCCACTCGAGGCTCACCGACGTCGGCTGCACGAGCAGCCCATCGACGGCAACCGTCGCGTCGACGGGCAGATAGCCGTCGCCCGACGGCGCGTCGATCGCAGCCGGCGCGTCGGCGGTGATCGCCTGCGCGCTATTGCAGGCTGCAAACGCGAACAACCACGCGGCGCGCACGTGAGCTATCGCTTCAGATCTTTCGCGACCTCGGCGACGCCGGCGACGTTGTGCAGGTGCGAGAGATGGCCGAGCAGGTAGTCCTTCACCGACGCCTCGAGCTTGGTCAGCGCGGCTTGATCGACGCCGCACGCCTTCGCGTAGCCGGCGATCTCTTTCTGCTCTTCAGGCGAATACTGGCCGTCGACGTGCGCGAGTAGCAGCGCGCTCTTCAAGAACAGCTGGCGCAGGTCGGCGCCGGGCAGCGCGGCCGCGAGATGCGCGGCATCGAGCTTCGGCATGCGCTCGAGCGCGTTCAGGTGCGACGCGTGATCGCGCGTCGAGCCGAAGAACTCGCTGATCATCGCGGCTTCGCGCTCGTGGACGTGGCCATCGGCGCGCGCCACCGCATAGAGGCCGCGCGCGATCGCTTCGGCTTGGTCGTCGCGGATCTCGATCTCGGGAAAGAAGTCGTCAGCCATGGTCCTTATCTCCTGTTGCCACAACGCAGCTTGAGCTCGGCGAGCCGCTTCTGCAGCTCGTCCAACGACAGCCTCGCGTATTTCTCGGGGAGCATGCGGCGATTCGACGCTTCGAACACCGCGAGCAGCTCCATGTACTCGAGCATCTCTAGATCGCGCGACGGCAGGTAATCGCCGATCGCCTTCGTGAAGTGCTCGACGGTGATCGCGCCGTCTTCGGCGTAATCGTTCGCGAGCAAGCAGATCGCTTCGAAGTCGGCGTTCGAGTAGCCGACGATCTTGTCGCTGATCGCGGCGCGGTCGCGCGGAAACTCGATCGACGACGTCAGCTTGTGCTTCTTGAGCTGCGCCTTGAAGATCTGTTCGACCTCGTCGGCGGTCTGCGGATACAAGAACGGGATCTTGCGATCGAGCCGGCCGGCGCGCTTGAGATCCAAGTCGAGCTTGTCGGGCCGATTCGTCATCAAGATGAACAACACGCGGCCGCGGTTGGCCGTGTCGCTCATGAACTCTTTCAACCGAGCGATCACGCGCGAGCTCGTGCCGCCGTCTTCGCTGCCGCCGTCGCCCGAGCCGAAGCTGCGGTCGGCCTCGTCGATGATCACGATCACGTTGCCGATGCCGTGGATCACGCCGAGGATGCGCTCGAGGTTCGACTCGGTCGAGCCGACCCACTTGCTGCGGAAGTTCTTGAGTACGACGCCGGTCAAGCCCGACTCTTTGACGAACGCCTCTGCGACGAACGTCTTGCCGGTGCCCATCGGGCCGGTGAACAACAGGCCCATCGGCACGCGCGCGATCTTGCCGTCGCGGATGTTCTTCGCGATGCCGACGAGCTCGCGCTTGACCTCTTCGATGCCGCCGACGATCGAAAAATCGTGCGAGCTGTCGACGAACTCGATGAGGCCGAAGCACTCGCGCTCGATCACCTCGCGCTTGCGCTTGCCGATCAGCCGCAAGATCTCTTCGTGCGGCTCTTCGCGCACGCTCGCCGGCGCGGTCTGGCCGATCAAGTGCTCGATCTCTTCGCGCGGCATGCCCTGCGTGACCGCCGCGAGCTTTCGCGCGCGCGAGTCGTCGCTGACCATCGTCTTGATGAACTTGTAGCGCTCTTCGACGTCGTCGCTGGCGTCGTTCGCGGTCGGCTGCAAGATCGACTTGATCTGGATCGACTTGAGGCCGGCGGTGATCTCGGCGAGCCGTTCGACCCACGCCGCGTCGAGCTGCGCGTTGACCTTCTTGATCACGTCGCGGCGCTCGTCGCGCGTCGGCATCGGGATGCGCACCGCGGCGACGCGCGGGTTTGCGACGATCTTCGGATGCAGATCGCCGGCGATCTCGGTGACGAGGATGACGATGTTGTCGGACGCTTCGAGCTGCGGCGCGAGCGACCAGCGCTGCAGTGTGACGACGCTGAGCCGATCGGAATCCGACGAGAAGCTCGCTTCGCCCGCCGGCGCGAGCATCTCGGCGTACTCGATCACGAGCCCGACGTTGTTCTGCGAATACATCAGCTTCTCGAGCGCGGGCAGCACCTTGTCAGGCGTGCGCTCGAGCAGCAGCGTCTCGGCACCTTCGATCTTCGCCGCTTTTTTGGCGAAGCGGCAGCCGGTCGAGACGTTGTAGCGGATGACGATGTCCTTGCGCTCGAACACCGTGCGCGCCAAGAAATCGCCGAGCGAGACCAGCTCGCCGGTCTCGTTCAAGACGAGGTCGTGCACGTTGCCGTGCACCACGAACACGCTCGCTTCGCCGCGCAGGTACCGCCGGCGCAGCTCTTCCGCCCACGCCGGCAGCATCACATCGTCTTTTGGCCGGTCTTGGCCGCCGAAGCGTTACGCAGGCGTTCCCGCTCGCTCTTCGACGTCGCCTCGCCGGTCTGCGCGCGCAGCGCCTTGAGCCGGTTGTCGAGATCGCTCTCGCCGAGCTCTTTGCCGAGGTTCGCTTCGGCGACGGTGTTCTTGATGTGCTCGCGCACGTTGTCGAGCGCCTTCACTTCGTTGTCGACCGAGAGGCCTTCGAGCTGCTGCTGGACGCGCATGCGCGCCTCGGCCGAAGCCATCTTCGCGAGCATGTTGTCCTTCTCGGCCTTGAGCGACTTGATCTCGCTCTGGACCTGGACGAGCGATGCCTTCGCGCTATCGGCATCGGTGCTCGCGGTCGCGAGGTCGGTCTTGAGCCCGGTGACCTCGTCTTGCAGCGCCTTCTGCTTCTGGATCAACACGAGGCCGAGGTCTTGCTGGTTCGACTCGACCGACGTCTGCAGATCCGCGTTGACCTGCTCGAGCTCGGCCGACTTCGTCTTGAGCCGCGCGTCGATGTCTTCGCGACGGCGGATGATCGCCGCGGTCGCGTGCTTGAGCTGGCTGTACTTCTCGATCATCGAGTTGATCGCGTTCTCGTACGCGATCTCGGGATGCTTCTTTTCCACGTCGCTGATCCACAGCGATACGAATCCACGCCACAGGTTACCGAGACGACCGAAGAATCCGACGCTAGCCATGGCCGAGAT
>DASXEF010000239.1:0-3070 GCA_036490255.1 Kofleriaceae bacterium | reverse complement strand
GATCGAAGAGTGCCTCGTCGAGGTCGCCGGCGAAGAGCTACTGATCGCCGGGCCGATCACGCCGGCGACGTCGTTCAACGCCGACCTCGAGCTCGAGAGCATCGAGTTCGTCGCGCTCGCCGAGAAACTCCAGCAGCGCCTCGGCAACCAAGTCGACTTCGTCGGCTGGATCTCGAAGAAAGAGCTCGATCAGATCATCGCGCTCACGGTCGGTGAGCTCGTGGAATTCATCTCGTCGTGTCGACCGTAACCGTGAACGGCGTCGCGACGCACGTGCAGGAGCTCGGCGCGGGCTCGCCCGTCGTGATGGCTCACGGTCTGCTCATCGGCAGCTTGGCATCGTGGTACTTCACGGCAGGCTCGGAGCTCGCGCGCGAGCATCGCGTGCGGATGTACGACTTGCGCGGGCACGGCATGAGCGCGCGGCCGGCTACCGGCTACGACACGACGACGCTCGCCGCCGACCTCGCCGCGCTGACCGACGATCTGCCGGCGTTCGATCTCGTCGGCCATAGCTGGGGCGGCCTCGTCGCGCTGCGGTTCGCGCTCGCGCATCCGGATCGCGTGCGTCGGTTAGCGCTCGTCGAAGCCCCGATGCCGCCGTCGACGGCCGTCGACGATCTGATGGGCGGCGACGTCTCGCCCGAACATTTGCTCGCGGCGTTGCCGGAATCGCTGCGCGCCGTCGTCGCGAGCGGCAAGCGGCAAGCTACGCGATTCGTGTCGACCGTCGTCGCGCTCGTGCGCGACACGACGTTGCTGGCGGATGTCCGAAGCGAGCCGACGCCGGATGCGATGCCGTTGCGCGTGCCGACGCTGCTCGCGTACGGCGATCGCTCGAGCTGCTTGCCCGGCGGCCGCGACCTGGCCGCGCAAATCACGGGCGCGCAGCTGCACGTGCTGCCGGGTGGCCACTACTTGCACCTCGACGCGCGCGCCGAGTTATCGCGCGTGCTCGGAGAGTTCTTGCGTGGCTGACATCGTCGCGAACGGCGTGCGCCATCACGTGCAGCGCCTCGGTAAAGGCGATCACAGCGTCGTGTTCTTGCACGGCCTCGTGATGGACAACCTGTCGAGCTTTTACTTCACGCTCGCGAATCCGATCGCCGAGCACGCCGACGTGATCCTCTACGACCTGCGCGGCCACGGCATGTCGGAGCGCCCGCCGACAGGCTACGCCGTGCGCGATTTCGTCGCCGACTTGTACGCGCTGCTCGATCAGCTCGGCGTCGCGCGCGCTTCGCTCGTCGGCAATAGCTTCGGCGGCCTGCTCGCGCTCGCGTTCGCGTCGCAACATCCAGATCGGGTCGACAAGCTCGCGTTGATCGACGGCCACACCGGCACCGACGGCTGGGCCGCGCAGATGACCGCGACGTTGGGCCTGCAAGGCGAGGCGCGCGACGCGAAGATCGCCGAGTCGTTTCAGAGCTGGCTCGGCCGGCACAGCGAGCGCAAGCGCAATCGGCTTGCGCAATCGGCAAAGGCGCTCGTCGAGGGCACGAGCTTGGTCGCGGATCTGCGCGAGTCGCCGCCGCTGTCGCTGTCGATCGCTGCGCCGACGCTGTTGCTCTACGGCGAGAAGTCGGACGTGCGCGCGAACGGCGAAGCGCTCGCGCAGCAGCTGCCGCATTGCACGCTCGAGCTGTTGCCGGGCTGTTCGCACTCGGTGCTGTGGGAAGCGACCGCCGACGTGCGCGATCGCGTGACGAGGTTCGTCGGATGAGCCGCTTCTTGTTCGTCGTGCCGCCGCTGACCGGCCACGTCAACCCGACGGTGTCCGTGGCACGCGCGCTCGAAGCACGCGGGCATGCCGTCGCGTGGGTCGGCCATCCCGGCAAGGTTCGCCCGCTGCTGCCGGCGAACGCGACGTTGTTCGCGTTGCCCGAGCACGTCGATCGCGCGCACGCCGACGCCGTGGCCGATCGCGCGCGCACGGCACGTGGTGCCGCCGCGTTGAAGTTTCTGTGGGAAGACTTCTTGGTGCCGCTCGCGCGCTCGATGCGGCCGGGCGTCGATGCCGCCGTGACCGAATTTGCTCCCGACGTCATGGTCTGCGATCAGCAAGCGCTCGCGGGCGGGCTCGTCGCGCGCGCACGCGAGCTGCCGTGGGCGACGAGCTCGACGACCTCGGCCGGCGTCGTCGATCCGCTCGCCGGCTTGCCGCAGGTCAAGCGGTGGTTCGACGACTTGGTGAGCGAGCTCGAGCGCGAAGCGGGCCTCGATCATCAGGGCGAGCTGTCGCCGCGGCTCGTGCTCGCGTTCACGACGCAGGCGCTCGTGCCGGGCACGTTTCCCGCGCACTACAAGTTCGTCGGTCCGTCGATCGCGGATCGACCGGAGACGGCCGCGTTTCCGTTCGATCAGCTGAAATCACCGACCGTGCTCGTCTCGATGGGCACGGTTAACGCCGAGGCTAGCGGCCGCTTCTACGCGACCGTGATCGATGCGCTGCGCGATCAGCCGGTGCAGGTCGTGCTCGTCGCACCGGGCATCACCGATGTTCCGGCCAACTTCATCGTGCGCGCGTACGTGCCGCAGCTCGCGCTGTTGCCGCACATGGCAGCCGTCGTGTGCCACAGCGGCCACAACACGACGTGCGAAGCGCTCGCGCACGGTTTACCGCTCGTGATCGCGCCGATCAAAGACGATCAGCCGATCGTCGCCGATCAAGTCGTCGCGGCGGGCGCGGGTGTGCGCGTCAAGTTCGGTCGCGTGCAAGCGCCCGAGCTGCGCGATGCCGTGCTGCGCGCGCTGTCCGATCCTTCGCTGCGCGAAGCAGCGTGCCGCGTGCGCGATTCGTTCGCGGCTGCCGGCGGAGCGGCCGCGGCCGCGAGTCACTTGGAGGGCCTGCTGCGATGACCATCGTCCTGATCCTGCTCGCCGCTATCGTGCTGATGGACGCGCTGCGCATGCGCTCGCGTGCCGACAAGCTCGCCGTGCTCGCACCGAGCGACGAGCCCGCGACCCACGTCGCGCTCGGCAGCGTGACCGATTCGACGCTCCGCGCCGCGAGCGCGTACATGCGCGCGAACGCGATCGACATCCTCGACATCGTGCCGCAGGATCTGCC
>DASXEF010000212.1:0-7965 GCA_036490255.1 Kofleriaceae bacterium | reverse complement strand
GCCGGCCATGCGCAGGCTTTGCGTGCCGCCGCGGATCATCTCGGCCTTGAGCTCGGCCGCCGACGCGCCCTGCAGCACGAGCTCCTTCATCGGATCGGTGAACGGCATCACCTCGTAGAGCGCGACGCGACCCTTGTAGCCGGTGTTGTTGCAGGTCTGGCAGCCGCGGCCCTTTTGGATGTTCGCCTTGCGGATCTGATCTTCGGTCATGCCCATCTTGAGCAGCGGCTCGGGATGTTTCTCGGCGACCGGCTGTTTGCACGACTCGCAGATGCGGCGTGCGAGGCGTTGCGCGAGCACGAGGTTCACCGACGCCGTCACCAAGAACGGCTCGATGCCCATGTTCAAGAGGCGCGACACCGTCGACGGCGCGTCGTTGGTGTGCAGCGTCGACAGCACCAAGTGGCCGGTGAGCGCGGCCTTCACCGCGATCTCGGCGGTCTCGAAGTCGCGAATCTCGCCGACCATGATGATGTTCGGGTCCTGTCGCAAGAACGCGCGCAGCGCGGTCGCGAAGTTCAGGCCGATGTCCTCGTGCATCTGCACCTGGTTGATCCCGTGCAGGTTGTATTCGACCGGATCCTCGGCGGTCGAGATGTTGCGATCGGTGGTGTTGAGCTCGGAGAGCGCCGAGTACAACGTCGTCGTCTTGCCGGAGCCGGTCGGGCCGGTGACGAGCACCATGCCGTACGGCTTCTTGATCGCGTACTTGAAGTCGTCGAGCGGCTTGATGTCGAAGCCGAGCTTCGTCATGTCGAGCTGCAGCGACGATTTGTCGAGCAGACGCATGACGATCTTTTCGCCGTACAGCGTCGGCAGCACGCTGACGCGGAAGTCCATCTCGCGATTGCCGCCGATCTTGAGCTTGATACGGCCGTCTTGCGGCAACCGTCGCTCGGCGATGTCGAGCGACGCCATGATCTTGAGGCGCGACGTGATCGCGTTGCGCAGCTTGAGCGGCGGCCGCATCTCTTCTTGCAGAATGCCGTCGATGCGAAACCGCACGCGGAAGCTCTTCTCGTAGGGCTCGACGTGGATATCCGACGCCTTCTTCTTGATCGCCGAGAGCAAGATCGCGTTGCACAGCTTCACGACCGGCGCTTCGCCGGCCTGGTTCTCGAGATCGACGACGTTGACGGCATCGTCGCCGCCGCTCGTGTAATCGACATTGTCGACGTCGAGCTCGCCGACCATCTGGTCGAGGTCGGGGCCTTTGTCGTAGTAGCGCGACAACGCCGCTTCGACGCCGGCCTCGGACGCGACGACCGGCTCGATGTTGTATTGCGTGAGGAACTTCAGCTCGTCGATCGCGTAGATGTTCGACGGATCGGCCATCGCGACGATCAGCGTCGGGCCGTTGCGGCGAACCGGGATGACCTGGTGCTTCTCGCAAATCTCGCGAGGCACGAGCTTGAGCACCGCTGTATCGATCTCGATCTCGCCGAGATTGATCGACGGCAGGCTGTACTGCTTCGCGACGAACTGAGTCAGCGCCTGGTCGTTGACATAGCCCAAACGAGCCAATGTCGCCCCCAGCCGCTTCCCCGTCTTCTTGGCCTCGTCTTGGGCCTGCTGCAGCTGCTGGAGCGAGAGCATTTTCTCCCGGACCAGGAGCTCACCGATACGACTCACCACAAAATCATACGGCAAATCGGCGCCGTGGGGGCCTAAGTGGCAACGGCGGCGCACCCGCCCGGGCGGGCAGTTATTGATGTGCCGAGCTAATTACTGACGTTGATCGTCAGCGTGTAGGTGTTCTGATCGGTCGCCATCGACGCCTGGACCATCACGAAGTAATTCGAGTTCGACGTGAGGTCGGCGACCGATGCCGACACGATGTTCGACATCCCGCTCATCGCAGTGCCGTTCTTGATGCTCATGCCGTTGGCGTTGAGGACCTGCATGTCGAGCGCCGCGCCGCTCGCGGTGTAGTTGATCGCGGCGGTCAGCGTTTGCATGTCCGCGTCGGTGGTCAGCTCGTAGACGTCGGTGTCGCCGGCCGGGCAGATCGCGAGGCCGGTCATCGTGAAGGTCATCTTCTGCGAGGCCACCGGCGTGACGAACGCCTGCGTGTACGAGTTATTCGGCTCGATCGCATTGTCCGGACAGCCGCCGGTATTGCCGCCGTCGGTTCCCGACACGCTGCCGCCGCCCTCGATGCACATGCCGGACGAGCAGCTGTAACCGTCGGGGCAAAGCGGCGCGGAGCTACCGCATGCGAACGGCTGGGTGCCGAGGTTGGGCGAATAGCACGCGGCGAGCGCCGCGCAGGTCGCGATGAAAACGAGTGCCTTCATTAGAATCGCACCGCCGCA
Organism: Kofleriaceae bacterium; assembly: GCA_036490255.1. Lineage (GTDB taxonomy): Bacteria > Myxococcota_A > Polyangia > Haliangiales > Haliangiaceae > JABFXX01. The sequence goes on along the minus strand of DASXEF010000212.1, from coordinate 5,650 downwards.
GCGGCTCCGTAGGTGTCGTTACCCAGCGTCGGCACGATGACGACCGCCGGCTCGGCGGGCGCCGCGGTCTCGCCGCTGCTGGTGTGGTGGGTGAGGTCGCGGTACCAGAAGTAGCCGGCGACAACGGCTCCGGCGATGCCGAGGCCGAGCGAGACGCGCGACAACGTCTCGTCGCGTTCGCCGGCGCTCTGGATCTGCGCGTCGTAGCTGTCGAACGTGCAGTGCGGCGTGCACGACGTCCGCTGCGCGTCCTGCACGAGTGCGTTCGCCTGCGAGCTCGCCATCACGTCGAACACGACAGTGAGCCCGACGAACAAGACCGCGCCACCGGTGACGCTCCACTTCGTGACCTCGAACTTGTGCGAGCCGGGATCGAACATGCCGGTGCCCGTCGGGCCGGCCGGCGTCTCGCCGCCGTCTTTCGGGCCGGTGTCGTCGCCGGTCGAGCCGCCGAGCGGGTTGTCTTCGTCTTTGCCCTTCTTCGGCTCTCGGACCGGCATGTCGTCGACGAAGTCCGAATACGAATGTTCGGCGGCGGCGGGGTCGATATTGATCAGGTTCGGGCTCGACGGTTTGCCCGAGCTCGTCAGCTTGTTGCCGCTCGAGTCCTTGACCTCGATGTAGTACTGCAGCGCGCTGCCGTTGACCTTGCTCGCCGGAATGCGCGCGACGACCTCGGTGTCGTGCCACTTCATCGGCTTGGCAACGAAGTCGGCTTGACCGGCGGCGCGGTAGTACAGGACGACGCTGAGATCGGCGCCGTCTGGAATCGTCGCCGCGATGTCGAGCGGCTTGTTCGGCGGCGCTTCTTCGACGACGTTGTGCTTGAAGTCGGCGGCCGTGTACTTCGTCGACGAGTGTTTCTTGCCTGCGCTCGGCTTCGTGTCGGTGGTGTCTTCGCCGCCCTTGCCCGACATTTCGCTGTTGAGCTTGTCGTTCTCGAGCACCTTGACGCGGTCTTCGGCCGGCTTGCGCTGCGCGGCGTCGGCCGGCGCATCGGAGAGGAACTTGCGGTAGTAGAACAGCGCGCTGTCGGACTGCTTGTTCTCGTCGAGCGTGAGCGCGATGTTGTAGAGCAGCACCGGGTTCTTCGACAGCCGGTAGCTCTCTTTGAACTTGTCGATCGCCTCGGGCAACTTGCCGGCGTCGTGAAGCTGCTTGCCTTCGCCGAACGCTTTCTTGGCGGCGTCGATCTGTTCTTTCGTCGGCGCGTCGTCGGCCCACACGCGCGTGGTGGGCGCGAGCGCCGCAGCGATGACGAATGAAAACGCGATGCGATTCACGGGGCCTCCACCAAATGCTCACCGGAATGCGGCGAGCACGACGCTACTTAACGCAGCGTTGGCGGTGAACGCAATGGTGTTTTCCGACGACGTTCCGCAGTGATCTAGAACGGATCGACGATGCCCTGCTGAGCCGGCTTGTCAGCGGGCTTCGCCGGCTTCGGCGTGGCAGCGGGGGACGTGTGGTGTTGTGCAGCGTGGTGCACTGTAGCCGTAGGTACGACCGGCGCGGGCGCAGGCGTCGCAGCGACGGCTGCCGGAGGCGTCGGGTCTTCGATCGGCGTCACGATCGGCGTCACGATCGGTTTGCTCGGCACGGGCGTGGGTGCCGGCGCTGCCGCCGGCGCGACGGCAACGGGCGCCGCCGGCTGCACGGGCGCGGCGACGACTTCTTTGGGCTGGTTCATGCGGAACATCGCGAACATGATCACCAGCCCGCCGACGAACGCGGCCGAGATGATGAGCCACGTCGGGATCGTCCTGCGACGCTGCACCGGCACGACGAGGCCACTCTCGATCGCGGCGAGGTCGGCCGGGTTCACGGTGAGCCCGGCGGCGGCGGCACGCGCGGCGGCGATCGCCTTGGTGGCCTTCGCTTCGGCGAGGCGCACACGCGCGTCGGCGTCGGCGTCGGCGTCGCTGTGATCGATCGCCGGGATCATCTGGCTGATCGACGGGCTCGATGCGCGCGCCTTCGCGGCTTCGAGCACGAGCTCGCGCTCGCGGACTTGCGCGGCGGTGATGCGCTCGCTCGCCGCCGACAGCTGCATCTTCAGATCGGCGACGACGCCGTCTTGCTCACCCGAGCCCGCGATCGCGGCGCGCGCTTCGGCCTCGGCGAGCTTGCCCTGCAACCCGTCGAGCTGACGGCGCAGTGCGGTCTCGCGCGCTTCGCGCTCGCGGAGCTGGTGCTCGGCGGCTTTCCAGCGGTTCTGATCGGCTTCGCGACGCGCGTCGTCGTCGGCCTTCGCTTGATGCTCGGCGGCCTTCCACGATTCGGGATCGGTGGACGTCTCGTTCGCGCGCGCGATGAACTCTTCGAGCGAGCGCTCGACCGACGGAAGCGGCTGCGACTGCGCGAGCATCTCGAGCGACGAGCGGCGCTTCGGGCGCACCTTGCCGTTGGCGCCATTCGCGCCATTCGCTCCGTCTTTTTTCGACTCGGCTGCCATCATGCTGTCTCCTAGGCGCGATACGGCGGCGGAACGGTCACGCGCTCGGAGCGCGGAACCACATCTTCGATCTCGACGACATCGATCTCGTCGTGGAACGCGCGAGCTTCACGCTCGACGACATCCTTGGCGAGAAACCCGTTCTCCACGATCGTCGCACCGATCCGGGCGTAGTGCCCGCAAAAGAAGCCGCTCCAGTGCGCCGCGAGTGCCGCCAACCACTGCTCGTCGGAAATCAGGTGCCGATGAAGCAGAAACTCGCCGAATCGAACGGGTTCGAGTGTCGCGAGGGGTTGCACGGAATGTTGCATAAAGAATGCGCTTCGGTCGCGCACCATACAAAAGCGCTGAAAAGGTGTCTACCGAAAGGTTGCTACGGAACCACGTCGGTTCTTGGACGCGCGGCCGATCTCGGCTAGAAGACGCGGTCATGGCGATTCGTCGCTCGCCGCGTCGCGCACCTCCAGGCGCCCAGATCCGCAAGAACACAGTGCGGTTGACGGGCGATGTCGCGTCGCGCGTACGCGCTGGCCACCCGTGGGTCTACCGCGAAGCGCTCGGTCCACGGCCGCTCTCGCCCGAGCCGGGCACCCCGATGGACCTCATCGATCCTGACGGAGAATTCGTCGGCCGTGCGCTGTTCGACGCCGATGGCGCCCTCGCGCTGCGCGTGTTCACGCGCAACCCCGACACGCTGATCGACGGCGCGCTCGTGCGCGACCGCGTCCGCGCCGCGATCGGTTTGCGCAAGCGCGTGCTCGATCTGGATCGACTCGGCTGCGCGCGCTTGATCAACGCCGAAGCCGACGGCTTGCCGGGCATCGTGGTCGAGCGCTACGGCGACTATCTCGTGGTCCAGCTGTTCAGCGCCGCGGTCACCAACCTGCGCGAGGATCTGTTCGACGCGCTCGTCGCCGAGCTGGCGCCGAAAGCGATCTACGAGCAGCGCCGCTATCGCTCGCTCGGCGGTGAAGCGCCGCGCCAGGCCGGCGCCGATCTGGTTCGCGGCGATGCCGCGCCGGTCGAGCTCGAGGTCGTCGAAGATGATCTCAAGTTCGTCGTCGACGTCACGTCGCCGCTCTCGACCGGCTTGTTCGCCGATCTGCGCGAAGGTCGCCGCGCGGTGCGCCACTGGGCGAAGGGCCGGCGCGTGCTGAATCTATTTTCGTACACCGGCGCGATCTCGGTCTACGCGAAAGCCGGCGGCGCAACTGAAGTCTGCGCGATCGACGTCGCCGCGAAAGCGCACGCGCGCGCGCGCAAGAACTTCGCCGCGTCGGGCTTCGATCCCGAAACCGCGGAGCACGTCGTCGGCGACGTGTTCAAAGTCCTCGCGCGGTTCGTCGAGCGCGAGCGCAAGTTCGATCTCGTCGTGCTCGATCCGCCGGCGTTCGCGAGCGCGGCCGCACGCGGCGGCAAGCCGTGGAGCGCGATGCGCGACTACAGCGAGCTGATCGCGGCGGCGCTCGAGGTCACCGCGCCGGGCGGCTTGCTCGTCGCCGCGTCGTCGACGCACAAGATGACGCTCGGCGAGTTCGAGCTCGCGCTCGCCGACGGTGCGTTCGCCGCGCGGACGCGCTTGCAGATCGTCGATCGTCGATCGCTGCCGCCCGATTTCCCGACGATCCCCGGCTTTCCCGAGGGCAACTACCTCAAGTTCGTCGTCGCGGTCCGCGGATAAGATCGCCGACGGGCACGTCGGGTGTCGCGATCATCGGGACGTCGGGTCGCGGCTCGAGCGTATCGATTCGATAGCGCGCGGCTTCGAGCGAGCGCGCGTCGGAGCGCGCATCGACTAGCGCGGCGCACGCCTCTGCGATCGCCGGCAGCGCGATTCCAGGATCGACGAGATCGTCCGCGACGTACTCCAAGATCCGCGCGATCGACAGCGCGAGCGGCGAGCCGAGCTGGCGCAGCGCATCGCCGAGCACTTGCACGGTCGCGGCGTCGCGCGCGGGCGCGTCGTGCACGAGCTTGGTGATCGCGGGCTCGATCGCGTGGATCGTCACGAGTCGTCGGCCGCGTCGGCCGGATCGCCGTGATCGTGATCGGCGAGCTGCGCCGCGAGCGCGTCGGCCGAGCGCTGCTTCAAGAACTCGAGGAACGCGATCGCGGTCGGTAGCTCGATCGCGGGAATCGTCTCGATCAGATCGCGCGCCTGGCGGCGCAGCGATTCACCGGGCGCTTCGGTGCCGTGCACGACCGGGCGACCGACCGCGGGGAGCTCGGTGGGCGCATCGACCTTGCCCCACGGCGGCTCGTTGGTCGGCTGGATATCGTGCTGCTCGAGCCAGGTCTGGATGTGCCAGTGCAAGAGCTCGGCGCGATAGGTGAACCAACGCTCGCGCTCGGCGGGGTAGGCGAGCAGCACGTCTTTGAAGCGACGAAACGCACCCTTGCCGTCGATCGAGATGATCAAGCGCTCGCGCAGCGGCTCGTCGGTCACCGAGCCGACGAACTTTTCCATCCAGCGATACTGCTCGCGCGAGCTCGCGGGCTCGACGCGCAGGTAGTTGCGGATGTTCTCGGAGACCTGCTGGCGGTTGAGCGCTGCTTCGGGGTCGCCGGACGTGATGGTGAGGACGCGCCCCGATGCGAGATCGAGATAGCTGTCGGTCTCGGGCGAGTTACGCTCGACCGCGACTTCGAGAGCATCCCAATCGAGCTCGATGCGATAGGGGCCGCGCGTGACGGCCGGCACGACTGGACGAACTGGCATAAGTTAAGTGCGGGCGCCCACTTGCCGATGGGACATCCGGCGCACCTGGAAAGCGTACTGGGTGAGGGGTGCTCTGGCAAGCCGCGCACTTGACAGGCATGCGGAGCAGTGTAAGGTCCGCCGCTCCATGGCCCGCGTTACCGTCGAAGACTGCCTGGTTCAGATCCCGAATCGCTTCGCGCTGGTCGTGCTGGCTGCAGAGCGTGCGCGCCAGCTGTCGCGCGGGGCGACGGCGGGCGTCGACTCGGACAACAAGCCGGCCGTGACCGCGCTGCGCGAGATCGCTGCCGGCCTCGTGAAGTTCCGCGAAGATGTGAAGAGCGTCGTCACCGAGTTCATCGTCGAGCGCCGCAAAGCCGGCTTCATGTGATGCACGCCCGGCGAACGCCGGGTGCGTAGTGAGGCAATAATTTGCCCCCCGATACCGCCGCGCGCTTTATGGCTGGGTGGGGGCGCAAGCCACGTACGAATGCAGG
>DASXEF010000210.1:0-9440 GCA_036490255.1 Kofleriaceae bacterium | reverse complement strand
GCTGCGCATCTGTCGCTTGCTCGCCTCACCGGCCTGAACCGACGGGAACACGAGGCTCAATGAGCCAGTTTGCGGGCCCGTCATCGACGGAACGAGCCCAAAGACTCGCGCGCTGACCAGGGTTTCTCAGCAGCCTGTTAGCGCATCCGCATACAGGGCTTGTACGTGATCGGCAGCGGCTTGCCGTTGTCGTCGTGGTCGATGATCTTGTCCCGCGCCGGGATGATCTTGCCCTCTTTGGCGAGCTCGTCGCACTTCGTCATCAGCCAGCTCTCGAGGAACGCCTCGGCGCGCTGCGCACGGAGCGCGGCGACGAGCTCGTCGGCGTCCTTGTCGAAGTCGGCCATGTTCGGCTGCTGGCGATCGCGCAGCTGGAGCAGCACGTACGTGCCGTCGGCATCGTAGATCTTCGTCGCGATGTCGCCGGGCTTGAGCTCGTCGAACACCGCAGTCGCGGCTTGCTTCGACGAGCCGAGCCCGGGCAGCTGCTTCTGGCGCGGCGTCGCAGGCACGTGCTCGAGGCCGGGCTTGTCGACCGCCGTCATGGCCGGCAGCTGATCTTTCGACGCGACGACATCCGGCTCCGGAGCCGGCGCTGCGGGCGCCGCCGCAGAGCCCGTTGCCGATCCGGCCGCAGCATCGACCGCGCCCGAGTCGTCGGCGAACCAGCCGGCGGGGATGTCTTTGCTGACCTTGTCGCGCTCGCCGTGCTGGCCGTGTTGCTGCATCAGCTTCTGCAAGATCTGCTGTTTGATCTCGTCGGGCGTGTTCGGATCTTGGAGCATCTGCTGGATCTGATCCTGGTTGATGCCCGGCTGCTCGGTCGCCTTGTAGAGGTCCTCGAGGTTCATCTTGAGCCCGTTGCCACGCGCCGCGGCGAGGCCGGCGATCGCCGCGCGCTTGGCGGCTTCCTTGCTCCACGAATCCTTCGCGAGCGTCTCGGCGATCTCGTGCTTGACCTGATCGAGCTTGAGGTCGCCTTCGCGCTTGTCCTCGGCGAGGATCAAGTAGGTGCCCTTGTCGGTGGAGATCACCGCCGACACGTCGCCGGGCTTGAGCGTCTTGACCGCATCCGTGACGGCTTTGTCGCCGAGCATCGCGTTGTCGGTCGTGTGCCAGCCGAGCGCGCCGCCCGAGACCTTCGCGGCCGGATCGGTCGACAGATCTTTCGCGGCCGCGATGAACTTCGTCTTGTCGTTGCCGACGTCCTTCTTGACCTGCTCGAGCTTCGCCTTCGCCTGATCCGGCGTCATCCCGCCCGAACCAGCGCCCGAACCAGCGCCCGAACCAGCTGCGTCGGCCGGCTTCGCGATGAAGATCTCGCGCAGCAGCAGCGACGGCTTCGTACCCTTGTAGAGCCGCTCGTCGGCCTTGTAGCGCGCCGCGACCTCGTCGCCGTGTGCGTCGGCCCAGCGATCGATATCGGCGGAGGTGATCTGCAGCGCGTTGCGATACGTCTCGGGCTTGAACTCGACGACGTCGTACGCCGCGGTGTTGTGCTCGAACAAGAACTGGTCGAGCGCTTCGTCGCGCGAGACCTGCACCGATTCTTTGAGGATGTCGGCCATCATCGCCGCGAGCAGGCCGCGCTTCTGTTCCTCGATGTACGAGTTGCGCGAGACGTTGAGCTGCTGCTGGTGCCAGCCCTCGAACGCGCGCAGGCTCCACACGCCGTCCTGATCGAAGATGCCGGGGATCTGGACCGAACGCCCCATGTAGTAGAAGCGGCCGCGCTTGATCTCGTTCATGATCAGGTTGTCATCGACGAGCAGGCCGCGCTTCTCGGCCGCTTGCGCGAGCAGCTCGCGGCGGATCAGCCACTCGAGCGCGACGTACGTCTTGTTCTTTCCGGACGCGTTGTTCGCCGAGTACGCGATCTTGAACGCGGTCTGCGTGGTTTCGACGCCGTCGACGGAGATCACGCTCGTGGTCGTGCCGCGACAGCCGTTGTCATCCTGCCGGCTCTGGCCGGGCCGGAAGTTGATCACGAAGATCAGGATCAACAGACAGAAGATCAGATAGACGAAAATCGACGCGCCCTGGCGTCGCATTTGTTCCAGCATGGGCCGCCTGACGTTCTAGACCGCGCCCCCCCGAGAAACAAGCTGCACGGGCCGTCGTGACGCGCCTTCGCGACCCCACCCGTATTGTCTTGATCGTTGGGTTTTGCGCGTGCTACTTCCGCCAAGCTTTCGGGGTTGTACGGTGCCTGAAAGCGTCGGCTTTCTTACTCACTTCACTGCGGCTGTCGCGGTGCTTCAGGAACCAACATGCTCTTCGATTGGGTCTACGGAATGTTTTCCAACGACCTGGCCATCGATCTCGGAACGGCCACGACGCTGACGTTCGTCAAGGGACGCGGCATCGTGGCGAACGAGCCGAGCGTCGTTGCCGTACAGGCCGGGTCGCACGGTCCGAAGAAAGTCCTCGCGGTCGGCAAAGAGGCGAAAGAGATGCTCGGCCGTACGCCGGGCAACATCGAAGCGATTCGCCCGATGCAAGACGGCGTGATCGCCGACTTCGAAGTCACCGAAGCGATGCTGCGTTACTTCATCCAGAAAGCGCACCATCGCCGGACGTTGGTGCGGCCGCGCGTGATCGTCAGCGTGCCGTCGGGAATCACCGAGGTCGAGAAGCGCGCCGTGCGCGACTCCGCGCTCGCCGCGGCGGCGCGCGAGGTCTACTTGATCGAAGAGCCGATGGCGGCGGCGATCGGCGGCGGGCTGCCGATCACCGAGCCGACCGGCAACATGATCGTCGACATCGGCGGCGGCACGACCGAGGTCGCCGTGATCGCGCTCGCGGGCGTCGTGCACAGCAAGAGTGTGCGCGTCGCCGGCAACAAGATGGACGACGCGATCGTCCAGTACATCAAGCGCAAGTACAACTTGCTGATCGGCGAGCGCACCGCCGAGATCATCAAGAAAGAAATCGGCTCGGCGTATCCGCTCGAAGAATTGCTCACCGTCGAGGTCAAGGGCCGCGACCTCGTCGCCGGCGTGCCGAAGACGCTGATGGTGAACTCCGACGAGATCCGCGAAGCGCTCGGCGAGCCCGTCAACGCGATCGTCGACGCCGTGCGCTGGGTGCTCGAGCGCACGCCGCCCGAGTTGTCGGCCGACATCGTCGACAAGGGCATCGTGCTCTCCGGCGGTGGCGCGCAGCTCAAGAACCTCGACGTGCTGCTGCGCGAAGAGACCGGTTTGCCCGTGATGGTGTGCGAGAACCCGCAGCTCGCCGTCGTGCTCGGCACCGGCAAAGTGCTCGACGAGCTGTCGCTGCTTCGCGAGATCGCGCTGAGATAACGTGAAGCCGACCGGCGTGCATAGGCGACCGAGCGCGAGCGAGGGCCCGAGCCTAACGCACACCGAAAGCCGGCTCGTGACGCCGACCGGCGTGGAGAGGCGACCGAGCGCGAGCGAGGGCCGTGTGACGCCGACCGGCGTGGAGAGGCGACCGAGCGCGAGCGAGGGCCCGAGCCGAACGCACGCCGAAAGGCGGCGTTACCTGTGATGACGATGCGCCGCCGCCTCGTCGATTGGTCGCTCGCGGCGATGCTCGTGCTCCTGCCGGCCCTCGTGCTGCGCGCGAGCCTGACGCGCGGCACACCGACGACGCTCGACAGCGCGCTCTTGCGCATCACCGCGCCGCTCGAAGCCGGCGTCGCGTGGGTCGTCGAAGGCATCGGCGGACTGTGGTCGCGCTACGTCGCGCTGGTCGACGTCGAAGGCGAGAACCGCGAGCTTCGCACCGACAACGAAGATCTGCGCAAGCAGCTCGCCGCGATGTCGCGCCGCGCGTACGACGCCTCCGCGCTCGAAGACCTCGCGACCGTCAAGCACAGCACAGCAGCCGACACGCTCGGCGCACGCGTGATCGGCGCGCCGCTGTCGCCGCAATTTCGCGTGATCCGCATTCGCATCGATCGCGGCGACAAGGACGTCTCGCCCGGCATGCCGGTGATCGTCGGCACCGGGCCGGTCGGCCGGATCGATCGCGTCTACGGCAACTACGCCGACGTCACGCTGGTCTCCGATCCGAGCTCGTCGATCGAGGTCGTGATCCCGCGCACCGGCGGTCGCGGCATGCTCACCGGCTTGGGCCGGCCCGATTCGTACGCATGCACGATCGGCTGGCTCGAGAAGCAGGTCGATCCGAAAGCGAAAGTCGAAGTCGGCGACGAGGTCGTGACGAGCGGGCTCGGCGCGAGCTTCCCGCCCGGGCTCGTCGTCGGCAAAGTGTCGAAAGTTTCGCGCGACGACGGCTTGTTCCAGAGCGTCGAGGTCGAGCCCGCGGTCGACGTGTCGCGCGTGCGCGCCGTCGAAGTCTTGCTCGCGCCGCCGCCGCCGCCGGATCCCGACGCCAAGACGAAGAAGCGCAGCGAGCCTGCGTTCGGCGGGAGACCCCTGTGAGCGGAGCGAACCGCCGTATAGCCGAGCGCTTCGCGAGGCGACTGAATAGGCGCGGCTCGCCGGAGGCGCGGCTGTGAGAACCGCGACGCTCGTGATCGTCGCGTACTTGCTGTGCGTGATCGTCGGCGCGGTGTGGCACTCGCTGCCGTGGGTCGCGAGCGCGGTGCCGGATCTCGGCGCGCTCACCGCCGCGTACCTGGGACTCACGGCGCGCCGCAACGTCGCGCCCGCGGTCGGCGGCTCGATCGTGCTCGGCTACCTCGCCGATCTGATTTCGGGTGCGCCGCCGGGATTGATCGCGCTCGTGCTCGGCGTGACCTGCGTGATCGCGCGGGCGGTGCAGCAGCGCATCTACGTGCGCGGCGCGACGATGACGATCGCGTTCTCGGTGTTCGTGTCGCTGCTCGCGTCGGTCGTCGCGATCGTCGTGCGCGCGCTCTATCACGTGCGCGGCGCCGCGCTGCCGCTCGAGCTGCGCCACGTCGCGTTCGCCGCGCTCGCGACCGGCATCGTCGGCCCGCTCGTGTGGCGAATCTTCCGCCGCATAGACGCGTTCTACGCGCGCACGCACCGCGAGCGCGATCACGCGCTGGAGGGCCTGCACACGTGATGATCCACAAGGGCAACATGAGCGGCGGTGGCTACGGCCAGGCGCTGCCCGAGCTGCACCGGCGGCTGCGCTGGGTCGCGCTCGTCGGCGTGGCCGCGTTCGCGTTGTTGGTCGGCCGGCTGTGGCAGCTGCAGGTGATGCGCGGCGAGAGCTACTTCGAACGCACGGTCTCGAACGTGGTCAAGGAGCGCTACCTGCCGAGCGTGCGCGGCCAGATCTTGGATCGCAAGGGCGCGCCGCTCGCCGCCAATCGCCCGGCGTTCGACATCTACGCCACGCCGAAGCAGATGACGCCGGAGCTCCACGCCGAGTTCGCCCGCATGCTCGGCCTCGACGACGACGAGCTCGCGAAGCTCGACGAGCGGCTCGCGATCGGCGCGAAGCACGATGCGAAATTGCCGGTGATGATCCTCGAAGATCAAGGTCGCGATCGCGCCGCGCTCGTCGAGCAAGCGCGCGCGCGGTTGCCCGGCGTCGAAGTGCGCCACGAGCCGTATCGCTACTATCCGCAGGGCGAGCTCGCGGCATCGCTGATCGGCTACATGACGCAGATGACCGCCGACGAATCCGACAAGCTCCTGCAACAGGGTTACGACCCGAGCGAGCTGGTCGGTCGTTACGGGCTCGAGTCGGCGTGGGAAAACTATCTGCGCGGCAAGAAAGGCGTCGAGCGATTCGCCGTCGATGCGCGCGGCCAGCGGCTCGACGATCGCACGGCGGCGTCGCTGATCACCGGCGAGCGCGTGATCGATCCGGTGCCCGGCGCGAACCTCGTGCTCACGCTCGATGCCGATCTACAAAAGCTCGCCGAGAAAGCGGCTTCGCATCAGTCGGCGGCGGCGGTCGTCGTGGTCGAGCCGAAGACCGGCAAGATCCGCGCGATCGTCAGCAAGCCCTCGTTCGATCCGAACGTGATGACCGGCCACCTGACCAAGGCCGAGTACACGATGTTGATGAGCGACCCGCGCAAGCCGTTCATCGACAAGGCGCTGCGGATGACCTACCCGCCGGGCTCGATCTTCAAGTTCGCCACCGCGATCGCCGCGCTCGAGGACGGCCAGGCCGCCGAGGACGAGAACATGTTCTGCACCGGCGAGTACCAGCTGTCGGGCACCACGTTCCACTGCCACGGCACGCACGGCAAGGTCGACATGCTGAAGGCGATCCAGCACTCGTGCGACGTCTACTTCTGGAAGCTCGCCGAGCGGATCGGCATCGATCGCATCGCCGACGTGGCGCGCGACTACGGGCTCGGTGCGCCGACCAACCTCGGGCTCAACGGCGACTCGGCCGGCCGGATCCCGACGAAGTCCTGGTACGAGCAGGACGGCGGTCACTACAAGCCGGGCTACGCGATCAACGCCGGCATCGGCCAGGGCGACGTCGAGGTCACCGTGCTGCAGATGGCGATGGCCTACGCGGCGATCGCGAACGGCGGCACGCTCTACGTTCCGCAGATCGTCGAGCGCGTCGAGAGCAACGACGGCCACCTGATCGCGAGCTACGACCCGAAGGTCGAGCACACGGTCAAGACGCCCGCCGACGCCGTCGAGACCTGGAAGAAGGGCATGTTCAAGGTGACGAACGAGCTCGGCGGCACCGCGTACCTGCACGGCCACGTCGAGGGACTCACCGTGCTCGGCAAGACCGGCACCGCCGAGGTCAAGAAGCATCACCACGCCGAAGACGACAAGGATCGCGAGCGCTGGAACCCGAACGCAGCGCACGCGTGGTTCGCGGGCTTCGCACCGGCCGACGATCCCGAGATCGCGATCGTCGTGCTCGTCGAGCACGGCGGCGAGGGCGGCGACGTCGCGTGGCCGATCGCGAAGCAGATCCTCGAAGGCTACTTCACGAAGATCCACCCGAGCGCGACGCCGATTCGCGACATGCCGCCGGTGAAGCGATGAGAGGCACCGGGCTCGAGCTGCCGCGCGCGACCGTCGGGATGTCCCGGTGGCGGCGATTTCGCGCAGCCGTCGACTGGCCGCTGATCCTGACGATGCTCGCGCTGTGCGCGATCGGCCTGTTGAACCTGTACTCGGCGACGCGCGGCGTGAAGCACCACGCGAAGTTCGACACGCAGGTGCAGTGGATGATCGTCGGCGCGATCGGGTTCGTCGCCGCGACGGTCGTCGACTATCGCTCGCTCGTCCGGCTCGCGTGGATCGGCCTCGCGATCGCCGGCCTGCTGCTCATCGTCGCGCGCCTGTTCGGTGCGCCGGCCGATTCGAACCACGGCTCGACGTATCGCTGGCTCAACCTCGGCGGCATGGGCTTGCAACCGAGCGAGCTCGTCAAGCTGATGGTGATCCTCGTGCTCGGCCGGATCTTCGCGCAGAGCGAGCCGTCGCATTACACGCCGCGCATGCTCGCGCTGCGGTTCGTTGCGGTCGCGGCGCCGATCCTGCTCATCGCGGTGCAGCCCGATCTCGGCACCGCGGTGCTGCTGTCGCTGATCGTGCTCACCGTCGGCTTCTTGGCGATGCCGAGCGTGTGGCCGATGGTCTACATCACGACGTCGGCGGTGCTCGCGATCCCGATCTTGTGGGAGAAGCTGCACGGCTATCAGAAGGACCGCATCCTCGGCTTCATCGACTGCGGCAGCCAGCCGGTCCACACCGCGGCCGAGAAGCTGCTGCGCGACACCTGCTGGCACACGCAGCAATCGGTCTACGCGGTCGGCTCCGGCAAAGTCTGGGGCAAAGGCTTTCTCGAGGGCACGCAAAACCAGTTCAACTTCGTGCCCGAGCACTGGACCGATTTTCCGTACTCGGTGTGGGGCGAAGAATGGGGCATCGTCGGCAGCGTGTTTCTGCTCGCGATCTTCGCGTTCCTGCTCGTGTGGATCTTGAACGTCGCGCTGTCGGCGCGCGATCGCGTCGGCAGCGTGATCTGCGTCGGCGTCGCGGCGATGACGTTCTGGCACGTCGTCGTCAACGTCGCGATGGTGCTCGGGCTCGCGCCGGTCGTCGGCGTGACGCTGCCGTTCATCTCGTACGGCGGCAGCTCGCTGGTGACGTTCTTTTTGGCGATGGGCCTGGTCGCGAACGTCTCGCTACGCAAGCACGGCTATTGAGCTGCGACAGAGGCGTGGACCGAGCTGCCATTGCTTTCGCGCTCTAATAGTGTAAATTAGACACCGTGTCATGTCGAATACCTCGAAGCTCATCAGCCTGATCCTGCGCCACGAACCCGAGAAGTTCGGCGTTGTCCTCGATCGCGCCGGCTGGACGTCGGTCGATGCGCTGCTCGCCGCGCTCGCCACGCACGGCCACCCGATCACGCGCCGCGACCTCGACAAGATCGTCGTCACCTCCGACAAGCAGCGGTTCGCGCTATCGCCGGACGGCACGCGGATCCGCGCGAATCAGGGCCATTCGATCGATGTCGAGCTCGAGCTCGCGCCGGCAGAGCCGCCGGCCGTGCTCTATCACGGCACCGTCGATCGCTTCGTCGCGTCGATCCAAGCGCAAGGCCTGCTCAAGGGCGAGCGCCATCACGTGCACATGTCGGCCGGCGTCGAGACCGCGACCGCGGTCGGCGGGCGGCGCGGCCGGCCGGTCGTGTTGATCGTCGATGCGGCGAAGATGCTCGCCGACGGTCACGCGTTCTTGTGCTCGCAAAACGGCGTGTGGCTCGTCGATCACGTGCCCGCCCAGTACCTCGCCGTGCACGCCGAATCGCGCGGCCCGACGAAGGCCGCGAGCGGCCGCGTGAAGATCGCGCAGCAGACGGTCGCTGCGTGCGACGCCGGCTACTACACGATCGCGCGTGGCGCGCGCATCGAGCTGGCGATCGCACCGGCGGTCGCCGGCACGATCATCGTCGAGCCCGGCCAGCTGCGCGGCGAGCACGTCACGCGCGCGACCGCGATCCGCGTCACCGGCGAGTCGACCAACCAAGCGCTCGAGCGGCTCGCCGGCCGCGGTCACGTCGCGTGCCTCAACTTCGCGTCGGCGAAGCATCCGGGCGGCGGCTTCCTCGGCGGCGCGCAGGCGCAAGAAGAGGCGATCGCGCGGTCGAGCGCGCTGTATCCGTGCTTGCTCGCGGCGCCGTCGTTCTACGAGCGCAACCGCGCGCATCGCTCGCCCGCGTATCTGGACCTCGCGATCTATTCGCCGCTCGTGCCGGTGTTCCGCGACGACGCCGGCGGCTGGCTCGACGCGCCCGTGCTCGCATCGATCATCACGTGCCCGGCGCCGAACGCCGGCGCGCTCGCCAAGTACGGCACGCACGGCCCAAGTGGAGACGTTGAGCTGCGCGCGATCTTTCGCGTGCGCTGCGCGCTCGTGCTCGACATCGCGCGGCACTTCGCCGTCGACACGCTCGTGCTCGGCGCGTGGGGCGCCGGCGTGTTCCGGAACGATCCGGTGCTCGTCGCCGACGTATTCGCCGAGTTGCTCGCGGGCGAGTAT
>DASXEF010000176.1:0-3421 GCA_036490255.1 Kofleriaceae bacterium | reverse complement strand
CCTCGGCGGCATGGGCGTCGTCGTCGGTCACGAGCTGACGCACGGCTTCGACGATCAGGGCGCGCAGTACGACGCCGATGGCAACCTCAAGAACTGGTGGGCGGCCGACACCCAGCGGCAGTTCAAGCAGCGCACGCAGTGCGTGATCGACCAGTACTCGCAGTACGACGTCGGCGACGGCATCAAGCTCAACGGCATGGTGTTCCCGGCCGGCATCCTGCAGCCGCCGTTTTACTCGATCGACGCCTCGATCCCGGTCAACCTCGGCGGCATGGGCGTCGTCGTCGGTCACGAGCTGACGCACGGCTTCGACGATCAGGGCGCGCAGTACGACGCCCAAGGCAACCTCAAGGATTGGTGGCAGCCGGATACCGAGAAGCAGTTCAAGCAGCGCACGCAGTGCGTGATCGATCAGTACTCGAAGTACGAGCCCGAGCCGGGCGTGTTCCTCAAGGGCGCGCAGACGGTCGGCGAGAACATCGCGGACATCGGCGGCGTCAAGCTCGCGCTGTCGGCGTATCGCTCGCTGCGCTCGTCGGCACCCGACACCGTCGTCGCCGACGGCTTCACCGAGGATCAGCAGTTCTTCCTCGGCTACGGCCAGGCGTGGTGCGCGAAGCAGCGCCCCGAGTTCGCGAAACAAGCGGTGATGTCCGATCCGCACTCGCCCGCGCGCTTCCGCGTGATCGGTGCGCTGTCGGCCACGCCGGAGTTCTCGAAAGCGTGGGGCTGCAAGGCCGGCTCGAAGATGCGCCCGGCGAACGCCTGCGTCGTCTGGTGAGCTCGCTACGTCACGTCGACGCCGCGTGAGCTCGCTACGTCGCGTCGAGGACGCGGCGCTGCAAGCGACGGCCCGCGCGCCGCGCTCCCCGCACCCTCATCACCGCCGGTGCCCGCGTTAATCGGCGAGCGAGATATCGAGCGTCGGTCGTTCGACGGCGACGAGGCGCGCGCGCCGCGTCTCGATGACGTACTCGCGGAGCAGCCGGAAGTCGCGGCCGGCCGCGACGTCGATCTGGATCCCGGCGCGGCACCACAGCTTCGGTTGCCCGTCGGGATGACAGCCGCCCATCGGCGTCAGCTTCGCGAACGTGACGTGGCCGCGGGCCCACACGATTTCGTCGGCGTCGGGCAGCTCGATCTCGAGCTGCAGCTCGCGGCGCGCCGACGCCGGATCGAACGGCCGCTCGAGCCGGATTCCGAGCGACGACAGATCGACCATCGCCGCGTGGCTCAGATCGCGATCGCTCACGACGCCGCACAACCCATCGAGCGCGACGCGCGGCGCGAGCCGGCGCGGATCGTTGAACCTCATCCCGAAATCGTAGGAAGCCGGCGGCCGAGGGGCAAATTCTCGACCGCTCATGCGTCACCGAGCGCGGCGCGGCCGCGAGGGCGACCCGGAGAGCGAGGACAGGCGCGCGAC
The DNA here is from genome assembly GCA_036490255.1 of Kofleriaceae bacterium. GTDB lineage: Bacteria > Myxococcota_A > Polyangia > Haliangiales > Haliangiaceae > JABFXX01. The sequence continues at coordinate 1,995 of DASXEF010000176.1, read as the reverse complement.
GAGACGCAAAGCAACAGGTCAAAACGGGAGGCTGGCCGCGCAGCGGCCGTTCGCGCAGCGAACGCTACGATCGTGCAACGCAGAGAACCTGAGACGTTGCGCCGTCGTCCGAGCGGGTCCGGGGCGCCACTCGCAAGGCAGCCGCGCGAGGAGCTCGCGTTCGCGAGAGCGTTCGTGCGAGCGCGCGAAGCGGAAGCGTTCGTGCGCGCGCGCGCGCGTGCGGCGGAAGCGTCACAGCGCGGAGCGAATGATCGCATCGGCGAGCTTGAGCGACGTCGTCCGCGAGACGGCGTCGACGCCGCCGAGCGCTTTCTCGACGAGCGAGCCGAGTGACCGCTTCGAGGCGCGGTTGTCGATGAACGCCTGCGCGATCGCCGTGACCGCCGCGCGATCGGCGCCGTTCGGCAGCTCGATCGGCCCCGGCTTGAGCCGCGGGATGTCGCGCCAGCGCGCGATCGCATGCATCAGCGGCGCTTGCTCCGACCACAGCGTCGTCAGCTCTTGCAGGCCGAGCACGCGCTGCGCGAGCGCTTCGCCCATCGCGGCGAAGCCGAGCCACGCGAGCCACATGCCGCCGAGCGCATCTTGCGCGATCTTGCGCGGGCCATAGAGCTCGTTGAATCGCAGCGACGGCGTCACCGCGATCGCGTTCGCGAGCGTCTCCGCCGATGGCGCGCGCCACGTCGTGCTCGCGACGAAGTCGAAGCCTTCCGGCGCCGCGAGCTCGACCTCGCCGGCGAACAGCGCGTCGGCGATCGCACGCTCGCGCTCGATGATCGAGGCGTCGCCGGGCAACTGCGTGCCGACGATCGCCGGATCCGTGATCGATTCGATCTCGGCGAGCACGTCGGCGTGCGCGACGCCGTCGGTCGCGCGGCGCAACGGACAGATCACGCTGTTGAAATCGACGACGAGCACGCCGGCGACATGAAAGACGCGATTGAACGGGAACAACCGGCACGATGCCGGCTTCGCGGCGCGGCCGTCTTCGAGCTCGATGCGGCACAGCCCGTCGTCGGCGAGAAACCAGCAGCGGTCGCGCGGATTGAACGCGGTGATCGCGTCGCCGCGCCGGCGCACGAACGCGGCGAGCTCGGGCCGCTTGGCGACGAGCTGGACGAGCTGGCCGCCGGCCACGTCGATGCCGATGCCGTGACCTTTGCAGCATGCCGCGCTGACGCGGCAGTCTTACGCGAGCCCGCGATCGGGCCACGTGAATTAGCTAGTCGTCGTCGGAATCGGCGTCCTTGCCGCGGCGCTCGATGTTCGCCGCGCGCGCGAGCTCCTTGTAGATCCGGCCGACGCGCTCGACCTGCCCCTTCGCCGGGAAGCGCTCGTAGAAGCCCTCCGAGCGGAAGTTGCGCGCCATGTCGGTCCACGGTGCGAGCCGCTTCGCCCAGCGCTTGACGCGATCGTCTTTCGGCTCCGCGTCCTCGTGCGCGAGATCGGCGCACACGCGCAGCATCGCCTTGAGCGTGACCGGGCGCGTGACCATGTAGCTCGCGTGGCCCCACGCGTCGCCCCACGCCTTCTCGCTCGCGCGCAGGAAGTCGCGCACGATCTCGTAATACTTTTCGGCTTCGCGCGGCAGGTTCTGCTTCTTCTTGAGCCGCTTCCACTCCGACGCCGCCCACCGATGCAGCTCGTTGAACAGCTCGGCCTGCAGGATCCACTTCTCCTGCTTGCTGCGGCCGCCGAGGCGATTGATCCGGTAGCGCAGCGGCGAGTCGTCCTCGCGATACAGGTGATCGACGATGCGCGCGGCAAACTTCTTGTCGGGGTCGGCCCACGACACCTTCTCGTACAGATCGATCAAGTGCGACTTGTTGATGCGCGTCGGCGTCGAGTTGATGATGACGAACATCTCGGTCGCGAAGTCTTCGCTCTTGCCGTCGAAGATCACGCACGGCACGTGCACGGTGCGCGCGTCGTCGGGCCGCTCGGCGCTGAAGAAGTGCAGCGCCGCGAGCCGGTGCTGGCCGTCGATGATGAGGT
>DASXEF010000168.1:0-14151 GCA_036490255.1 Kofleriaceae bacterium | reverse complement strand
AGCGCACGTCGCTCCAATTGCAGCCCGCGCCGTTGCATGCGGCGATGCGCCAGAACCAGCGCTCACCGACCGGCGCCGACTTCGCCGTGTCGAGCGCCATCAGCGGCGTGTACGACGTCGCACCGTCGAGGGTCATCAGGTCATCGTCGAGCGCGCTGCAGCTCTGCATCGTCGCGACCGAGCATTTGCTCGAGAGCTCGATCTCGTACGTCATCGCGCCGCCGACCGCGGCCCAGCTGAACGTCGGCATCACCGACGTCGATGCCGCGACCGCGCCGGTGTCGTAGCCGTTCCACGGGAACATCGCGGTCGGCTTCATCGGCGAGCCGGGCGGCGGCGCATCGCTCGCGTCGCCGCCGCCGCCGCCATCGCCGGAGAGTCCGTAGGACTTCAGCCCGGCGAGCCAACCGCAGCTCGCGAGCGCGGTGGCGCACGTCACGGTCCACACCAACCGCGTGACGATCATGCACGTACACGGTATCACGCAGGGATGAGCGCGTACCGGCGCGGCGGGTGGTTGCGCGTCGCTGCGGTGCAGTTCGTCGTGCTCACCGCGATCGCGATGGCGCTCTACGCCGGTGGTACGTGGCTCGATCCGACGACGCCGCATTACCAGCTGGCGCACAACTTCTTCAGCGACCTCGGTGCGACGCGCGCGTTCTCGGGCCGCAGCAACTACGCGTCGGCGGCGTTGTTCGCGATCGCGCTCGTCACGATCGGCGGCGCGCTCGTCGCGTTCGCGTGGACGTGGCGCGAGCTCGCGATCGAGCAGCGCGCGCGGTGGGCGGGCATCGCGAGCGTCGCGTTCGGCACGGCGAGCGGGCTCGCGTTCGCCGGCATCGGGCTCGCGCCGATCGATCACGCGCTCGCGCTGCACAACCACCTCGTGTTCACCGCGTTCGGCTGTTTGCTCGGCTACGTCGCGTGCCTGACCATCGTGATCTGGCGCAATCACCTGCCGGGCCTCGCGATCAACGCCGCGTATGTCGTGCTGGTGCTCGGCTACGTCTGGCTCGTCGCCGCGGGGCCGCGCGCGCTTGCGGTCCAGGTGATCGGCCAGAAGACGATCGTCTACGCGTCGATGCTCCACATCATGTATCTGACGACGCTCGTGCGGCGCGTGACCTCACGCCAGCTCGGCTAGCTCGCGCGCGAACGGGAAGCGGCGGATGCGCTTGCCGGTCGTCGCGAAGATCGCGTTCGCGATCGCCGGTGCGACCGCGGGCACGCCGGGCTCGCCGACGCCGCCGGGCGGCCGGTCGCTGCGCACGATCTCGACGTGGATCTTGCGCGGCGCCTCGGGCATGCGCACGAGCCGGTAGTCGTGAAAATTGGTCTGCACCGTGGCACCGTGCTTCCACGTCAGCTCGCCGTGCATCGCCGACGACATCGCGAACACGAATGCACCCTCCATTTGCGAGCGCACGCGATCGGCGTTGACGATCAAGCCGGCATCGACCGCGATCCACGCCTCGGTGATGCGACCGCGCGCGTCGGCCGCGGCGACGACCGCGATGTAGCTCAAGAAGCTGCGATGCACGGCAAGCCCGAGGTCGCTGCGTTTGCCCCAACCGGCGGCGCTCGTGACGCGATCGATCACGTTGCGATAGCGCTCGAGCTCGATCGGATGCTTCGCGAGCGGCGCGCCGTAGTTCGTGATCTTGTCGACGCCTTGCGCCGCTTCGTCGATCACGCGCGGCGGGCCGAGTAACTCGAGCAACATGTCGCGCGGATCGCGCTTCGTCGCGTGCGCGAGCTCGGCGATGAATGATTGCACCGCGAACGCCTGCTGGACGTTGCACACCGAACGCATCCAGCCGATGCGCACGTGCGCGGGCGCGGCGCCGGTCTCGATGCGCACGTTCGGGATCGCGAGCGGCAGATCGAGCAGGCCTTGGCCGAGCTCGCCGCCGCTCGGATGATCGACGCCGTCCTTGAACGTCGCGCTGATCGACGGATACGCGACGCGATGGCGCCACGCGATCACGTGGTTGCTCGCGTCGAGCCCGGCGGTCAACGCCTGTGCGCTGTGCGTGTGATAGTACGAGTGGTGGAGCTCGTCGGTGCGCGTCCACTGCACGCGCACCGGCGCCTGCGCGGCCTTCGAGAGCAGCGCGGCCTCGACGATGAAGTCGGGATTCGATTTGCGGCCGAAGCCGCCGCCGAGAAACGTCACGTGCAGCGTCACGTGGTCGTTCGGAATGCCGAGCGCCTTCGCGACCTCGGCGACGGCGTCTTGCGGATCTTGCGTGCACGCCCAGACCTCGACGCGAGCGCCCGTCACGTTCGCGAGTGCGGCGAGCGGCTCCATCGGCGCATGCGCGAGGTGCGGCACGATGTACTCCGCGCTGATCGTCGAGGTCGCGGTCGCGATCGCGCCGTAGGCATCGCCGACGTGACGCACGACGTCGCCGGGTGCGCGCACGGCCGCGAGCAACGCCGCTTCGTAGTCGGCCGAGTCGTAGGCGTTGTTCGGGCCGCCCGCCCATTCGATCTCGAGCGCGGCGCGACCTTTCAGTGCGGCCCACGTGGTCGTCGCGATCACGGCGACGCCGCCGAGCGGCTGGCTGCTCGCGGGCGGTGAAGGTGCGGCGAGCTGCGTGACGAGCTTGACGCCTGCGATCGCCTTCGCCTTCGAATCGTCGACGCGCGCGATCGTGCCGAACAGATCCGGCGGTCGCGCGATCGCGGCGACGAGCATGCCGGGCAGGCGAATGTCGGCGGCGTACGGCGCCGTGCCGGTGACGTACGCGGCGGCATCGTAGAGCGGCAGATCGGTGCCGACGTGCACGAGCTCGCCGATCGGCCGGAGCGCGACGTGCTTCGGCACCGGCTGACTCGCCGCGGCGTGGGCGAGCTCGCCGAACGACAGCGCCTTGTGCGTGATCGGATCGGTCACGCGGCTCGCCGCCGCGACGAGCCGCTTCGCCGGCACGTGCCAGCGCGCGGCCGCGGCGTCGATCAACATCGTGCGCGCGACCGCGCCGGCTTCGCGCAAGGCGTCGAAGAAGTTGCGAATGCTCGTCGAGCCGTCGGTGTCCTGATTGCCGTAGCGCGGATCGCCGTCGCCTTGGAGCACGCGCACGTCGTCGAGCGCCGCGCCGAGCTCGTCGGCGATCAATACCGGGATCGAGCTGCGGATGCCTTGGCCCATCTCCGAGCGATGGCACGTGATCGCGACCGAGCCGTCGGCGTGGATCGCGACCCACGGATCGAGCCGCGATTCGGCGGCGACGCCGTCGGCGAAGCCCAAGCGCGCGCGAATGATCAGCGCGCCCGCCGCGCTCGACATCAGGAACGCGCGCCGCGTGACGATCACGGCTTCGTCGCCGCCTTGTGGATCGCGGCGCGAATGCGCACGTACGTGCCGCACCGGCACAAGTTGCCGGCCATCGCGCGATCGATCTCGTCGTCGTTCGGCTTCGGCGTCGATGCGAGCAGCGCCGCCGCCGTCATGATCTGGCCGGCCTGGCAGTAGCCGCATTGCGGCACGCCGAGCTCGATCCACGCGCGCTGCAGCGGGTGATCGTCGAGCCCTTCGATCGTCGTGACCTGTTTGCCGACCGCGCGCTGCACGGGCGTCACGCACGCGCGCACCGGTTGGCCGTCGAGGTGCACGGTGCACGCGCCGCAGAGCGCTTCGCCGCAACCGTACTTCGTGCCGGTCAGGCCGATCACGTCGCGCAGCGCCCACAGCAGCGGCATCTCGGGATCGTCGAGCTCGTGCGGCGCGCCGTTGACGACGATCGTCACGGGCATACGGCACCGCTTTCGACCCACGCGTGAAACGCCTGCGCGAGCTCGGCCTGCGTGCCGGGTGCAGGCGCGCGATCGGCGCCGGGCGACCATCCCCACGCGACGAGCTTGTCGTGCGCGAGGTGATCTTCGATCGCGGCGAGCGTGCGATGCCCGTTGCGCGCGGGATCGATCAGCTGCCGGCAGATCTCACTCGTCGACTTGCCGAGCCACGCCATCGACAGCGGCGCGAGATGCCAGTCGGGCGCGCCCGGAATCCGCGCGAGCTCGGCGTTCGCGTCTTGATGACAGGTCGTACAGCCGAGCGCTGGGATGCCGCGGTCGGCCGAGCCGCGCACGACCGGCGGATCGTGCATCGCGTGGTCGTCGCCTTGCCGCGGCGAATCGTCGGACGGATGGCAGTTGATGCAGCGCGGGCTCGTCAGCACGTGCGCGACGCGATCGAATAACGCGCGCGATGTCGCGACGCGGTCGGGCGCGTGTTGCGTGCTCGGCGCAGCACACGCCGCAGCGAGGACGAGCGCCCGCTTCATGCGCGGAGTCTAGCCCAGCGTTACTGGATCACCACGTTGTTGATCGGCAACACGGCTTCGCCGGCGGGATAGCCATAGCTGACCCAGCCCGTCGACGTGTCTTCGCTGCCCCAACCCCACACCCACACGCCGAACTGATTCGCCGAGTCCATCGTGTGCACGCCGTTGTTGCAGGTGCCGATGTTGCTGTTCCAGTGATCGACCATCTTCTCGTACGCGATCTCATATTTGCCCGACGTGCCGACGGCCTGCCAATCCGCGGCCGGGATGGTGCCGAGGCAATCGAGCGTGACATCGGCGAACGTGCCGTTGACGGCCTGGCGCACGACGGTGAGCGTCGTGAACGGGTAGGTCGCGTCGGTGAAGAACACGTAGTGGTTCAGGTACTGCGGCGGCGGCACCATGCGAACGAAATCGGGATCGCCCCAGCCGCCGATCCAGTTCGGATCGTAATCGCTGCCGGTCGGATCCGAATCGTCGCCGGCGCCGGTCATGTACGTGAAGAACGCGAACGGATGGCTCGAATCCTGGCTGCGCACGACGAACGGCGTGCTCGTGCGGATCTCGACCATGCCGCCTTGGTCGACCGTCGCCGCGCCCAGGCCGGCCGGCTCGTACGTCAGCTGCGTGCCGTCGACCGCGCCGTAGATGTGAAACACGCGCGGATCGGTCGCGATGTTCGCGGGCTTGCGATCGCCGTGCGGCGCCGCGACGTATTCGCTGCCGAGCGCGCTGACCGGCGTGAGCATCTGCTCGCCGTGATCGCCGCAGCAGCGATCGACATCCATGATCTGGTGACCGCCGAACACGCCGACCGGCGCGCTCGACGTGATCGGGCTGCCCGATAACGGATCGGATTGCGTGAGCTGGACGTACTGGCCGTGGTTGAGCGTGATCGACCAGTTCGAGTTCGCCGGACCGGCGGCGACGCCGCTGCCGGCCGCGATCGCCGACGACGGGCGCATCGTGACGACGGTGTTGTCGGTCATCGCGACGATGTCGTGCGACGGGCCGCCGACGTTGATCGGAATGCCGAGGCCGGGCGTATCCCACGCGCTGACCGCGATGTAGTTGGTTTGCCACGCGCTCGTCGGGATCAGCAGCGACGCACCGGTCGCGGCCGCTTTACCGCCGCCGTACGGCAGCATCTGATACGCGACAACCGGCGTGTCGGTCGTGATGTGGAACGCTTCGCCGATGCCGGTACCGTGAACTTGCACGCCGCCGGCGAGCGCCGCGGCGACCGGACACGCGACGTTGCCGAAGATGATCGAGTCGATGTTGTAGTCGAGAAACAAGATCGCGACCTGACCCGGCATCAGGCCCGTCATCGGATCGTAGTCGGCATACGTCAGCGACTGACCGGTGCCCTGCGGGATCTTCGCGTACATCGACAGGTCGATCGCGGTGCCGTTCCAGAACGCGCTGACGTGCGCTTGCTCCATCGACACGTTCGCGACGAACACCGTGTAGCAAGCGTCGTAGGGCGGCCCCGATGCGCCGTCCATGTCGACCGCGTAGTAGTCGCAACCGATCGACGAGTGATTCATGTCCGCGGCTTCGCACGACGCCGAGCACGAGTTGCCGACGCACGGCGCATCGCTGCCGTTGTCGCCACTGCCGGTGCCACCGTCGCCGTTGCCGTTCCCGTTGCCATCGTCGTCGCCGCGCCGGGTCGGCGCGCACGCCGAAACCGCGACGACGAATGACGCCAGCGCGATGACCACTGCCGAGGTCCTCATCATGGCGGCACGCTATATCGAGCGTGCGTCAGGTGAAACCGAATTGTGATGCGCGACCTCGCGCGTCGATGCGCGATTTGTGCACGCCGCGATGCGATTTGCGTCGCCGCGAGATCTCGCGCCCCACCACGCGTGCCCTATGCTGGCCGCGTGAGCACGACGCCGCAATCGCAACACACCGCACTGCTGTGGGCATCGCTCGTCGCGATCGTCGTCATCTTCTGGATCATCCTGCCGATCGGCATCGGCATCTTGCTCGGCACGTTCTTGGCGTTCATGGCCGAGCCGATCTTCGAGCGGCTCGAGCATCGCATCGGCCGGCGCTGGGCGTCGGTCGGGACCGTCATCGCCGCGAGCGTCGCGCTCGCCGCGGTGCTCGGCGGGCTCGGCACGTTGTTCGTCACGCGCGGCACCGTGCTCGTCGGTCAGCTCGGCGAATCGTTCAAGGCGGGCGCCGCCGGCGATCGCGCGGTCGCGCAGCTCGCGCAGCTCACCGAGCGCGTCGGCGTGTCGCGCGAAGACCTCACGTCGCACGCGCAATCGGCGATCTCGAACATCGCCGCGCAAACCGCCGACATCGCTGCGACGATCGCGTCGACGACCGGCGGCGCGATGCTCGGCTTGTTCTTCGCGATGATGGCGATGTTCTACGTGCTGCGGAACTGGCCCGAAGTGTCGCGCCGCGCGCAGGAGACGTTGCCGCTCAAGCCCGAGTACACGCTCGCGCTGTTCGAGGAGTTTCGCGAAGTCGGGCGCACGACGCTGCTCGGCGCGATCGGCACCGGGCTCGCGCAAGGCGTCCTCGCGTCGATCGGGTTCTGGCTCGGCGGCGCGCCCGAGCCGATGTTCTTCGGCGCCGCGACCGCGGTCGCGTCGTTCATCCCGGCGGTCGGCACGTTGATCGTGACGATCCCGGTCGGCCTCGTGTTGCTGCTCAGCCAGCACATTCTCGGCGGGACGGTCGAGCTCGTGTGGTCGCTGATCTTCGTCGTCGGGATTTGCGACTACGTGATCCGGCCGCGACTCGTGCGCGGCGAAGCAAAAGTGCCGGCGCTGGTCACGTTCGCCGCGTTGTTCGGCGGCGCCGAGACGTTCGGCCTCAAAGGTCTGATCCTCGGGCCCGTGCTGATGTCACTCGCGCTCGCGGTGTTGCGGATCTACGGCGACGAAGCGCGCGACCAGGTCCACCCTCGGGTGATCGCCGGCGACGAATAGCGCAAACTCCCGAAACCGCGCGCGAGCGCACGTCATGCTTGCGTCGAATGGACCTGACGGACGCATGGGGCGTCCCTATACTTGGGAATCCCCGCGATGCGCGCCGTTGGTCGAGATCGTCGTGCGCCTGCAGCAGGCGGGTGGGTCGCGGTGATCGCCGCACTCGCGGTGCACGGCGCGGTGCTCGGCACCGTCCACGCGATCGGCTTCGCGCCGGTCGGTGGCTTCGGCGCGGTCGCGAACGCCGCGACGAAACCAGCCGACGATGATGCCGATCTCAAGACCGGCTGCGTGAGCGACGCGCTGCTCGCGGCGAGCGCGCGCTACACGCTGTGCTTCGGACCGTGGCACGACGACACCGACGCGTGTCTCGACGAGAGCTACAACGACATGTGGATCGATCTGTCGTCGTGCCAGGCGCGCGACGACAAGGGCATCGCGCAGGTCTCGATGGTCGAGCCCAAGCAAGCCGCGAAGATCAAGGCGATCGATCCCGAGCCCTTGCTCGAGGAGATGAAGAAGCAGGAGGCGGAGAAACCGAAAGTGGTGCCGATGCAGCCGGCGTCGCCGAGCGCACCGCCGCCGCCCGCACCGCCGGCGCCGCCGCACAAGATGCAGATCGTCGAGACGGCGAAGCCCGACAAGGAGCAGGCGCCGAACAACTCGCGGTTCCTCAGCGAGTACGACACCAACGTCGAGAAGCAAACCGTCGCGCGCGGCACGGCGAAAGAGCCGATGATCGCGAAGAGCAAGCCGGGCGAGCTCACGCCGAAAGACGATCCGAAAGACGCGTCGGTGAAAGAGCACACCGACAAGGCGCCGGGCCGCGACTCGCGCGCGCCCGATGTGCCGGGCACGTTGTCGATGCGCTCGCCGGGCGCGATGAATCCGGCGGACATGCAGCAAGAGCAGCGGATCCGCGGCTCGACCGGCGGCACCGACGGTCAGCCGAGCCCCGACGGCTACATGCAGCGCAAAGGCGACGGCTCGTTCGATCAGGCGAAGCGCGATCGCAGCGAGGTCGCGCGCGGCGACAACGGCGCGGGCGGCGGCGCACCCGACGTGCCGAACCTGAAGCCGTCGCAAGAAGTGCTCGAGCGCGCGGTCGGCGGCGGCAACGTCGATCACATGGACGACGTCGAGAACGGCGAAGAGACCGCGCTCAACTCGAAGCGCTGGGTCTACGCGAGCTTCTTCAACCGCATGAAGCGCCAGGTCGCGCAGAACTGGGATCCGGTCTCGATCTGGCGCCGCAACGATCCGACCGGCCAGATCTACGGCTTCAAGACGCGGGTGACCGAGGTTCGCGTGAGCTTGTCGACCAGCGGCACGCTCGAGAAGATCGTGATCGTCGCGCCGTCGGGCGTCGGCGATCTAGATGACGAAGCGGTCCACGCGTTCCAGGCCGCCGCGCCGTTTCCGAACCCGCCGAAAGAGCTCGCGGGCCGCGATAATCTGATCACGTTCGGCTTCTCGTTCTTCTTCGAGATCGGCCACGCCTCGACCGCCTGGCACATGTAGCCCCAGGGAATGTGACGGCGGCAGCACTGGTTCGTTGCATGGGCGAATTCGTCTTGCCCTCGTAACTACGATTGTAGTAATGCTACGAACCACGTCGTAATGCCGCGCTGCCCCGACATGACCCCCGCCGAGCTCCGCGTGATGAAAGCGCTGTGGACGCTCGCGCGCGGTGCCTCTGTGGCCGACGTGCGCGCCGAGCTCGGCAAGCGCGGCCAGGAGCTCGCGTACACGACGGTGATGACGCTGCTCGGCCGACTCGCGGCGAAGAACGCCGTGATCGTCGACAAGGCGCGCGAGCCGTTCGTCTACAAGGCCGCGTTCCGCCGCGAATCGGTGCTGCGCGAGCGGCTGCGCGAGTTCGTGCGCGACGTGTTCGACGGCCAGGCCGATTCGCTCGTGCTCAACCTCGTCGAAGACGAGTCGCTGTCGCCGGGCGAGCTGCGCGAGATCGAGCGCCAGATTTCGGCGGCCGAGAAGAAGCGGAGCAAGCCGTGATCGAAGCCGGCATGATCGCAAAGGCGTGGCTCGGTGGGCTCGCGATGATCGCGGCGCAAGGCACCGCGCTCGCCGTGCTCGCGTTCTTGCTGGCGCGCGCCGGCAAGCTGCGGCCGTCGTGGCAGGCGGCGCTGTGGCTCGTCGTGATCGTCAAGTTCGCGCTGCCGTGGACGCCGGCGCTGCCGTGGTCGTTCGCCGATCTGATCGCGGCGATCACCGCGCATCACGGCGGCGGCGCGAGCATCACCGTCGACACGCAAGCCGTCGCGACCACGCCGCATGTCGGCGCCGCGCTCGCGTGGCTCGGCCTCGGCATCGCGTGGCTCGCGTGCGCGTCGACGATCCTCGCGCGATCGATCGTTCGGTATCGCCGCGCGGTTCGTGCAGCGGGCGCGGCAACGCCCGCTCCGGCCGATGCGCGCGCGATGCTGCGCGAGCTCGCGGCTCGTGTCGGCGTGCGCGAGCCGGCGTTGCGCGTTCAAGCCGATGCGTCGCCACACGTGATCGGTCTCCTGCGCGCGACGATCGTCGTGCCCCCGGCACTCGTGGCCGAGCCGCAGCTGCTCCGCGCCGCGTTGTTGCACGAGCTCGCCCACGTGCGCCGCCGCGACGGCATCGCGCGCGCCGTGCAGATCTGGGCGAGCGCGTTGCTGTTCTTCTGGCCCGTCGTGCGGCTCGCCGCGCGCCGCTTGGATCTCGCGCGCGAATCCGCGTGCGACGCGTGGGCGCTCGAAGCCGGCGAGCTCGCGCGGCCCGCATACGCGCGCCTGCTCGTACGCATGGCGGAATTGCGCAGCCACGCACTCGCGCTCGCCGCGCCGCACGCGCTCGACGCACGCATCGCCGCCGTGCTCGGCCCGCCGACGCACGCGCGCCTCGGCCGCATGCAGCGACTCGCGCTGATCGCGTGGGGCATTCTCGCGCTCGGCGGCGCGCGCTCGGCATCGGCGCACGGCGATCGACCGTCGTGCAAGTACACGCCGGAGCTCGCGCAGGCATTGCTCGCGTCACATCCCGAGGCGGATCTCGACGGCGACGGCGTGCTGTCGCGCGATGAAGCGTGCGAGCTGCAAGCCGCGATGCGTCGCCAAGCGAACGGATTAACTTCGCAGCTCGACCCGGCCGATCAGGCCGAGCTCGAGACATTTCTCGCCGAACCGCTGTGTTGCAATTGCGACCAGCCTGAGGCTAACTCTCGCCCTGCCAGTTGCCCTTAAGTTGCCCGGAAATAGGAGTCTCTCGATGAAGAACGCGTTGATGCTGATCGCCGTCCTCGTGGCAGCTGGATGCCAGTCGGACACCAAGAACCTCGAAAAGAAGATCGATGATCTGAGCAAGAAGATCGATCTGCTGACGAAAAACGGCGCCGGCGCGCAGCGCCCGCAGCGCCCGCAGCCGGACGCGTCGAAGACGTACGCGGTGCCGGTCGACGGCGATCCGGCCGACGGCCCGGCCGATGCGAAGGTCACGCTCGTCAAGGCGTACGACTACGCGTGCCCGTTCTGCGAGAAGGTCCGCGGCACGATGGACGATCTGCACAAGAAGTACGGCAACGATCTGCGCATCGTCTACAAGCAGTTCGTCGTTCACCCGCAGGTCGCGACGGCGGGCGCGCTCGCGTTCTGCGCGGCCGCGAAGCAGCACAAGGCGGTCGAGATGGACAACTTGCTCTGGGAGAAGGGCTTCAAAGCGCACAACTTCGACAAGGACGAAGGCGCGACGAAGTGCTGGGACAGCCCGGATGGTTGCCCGGTCGTCCTCGCCGACGCGAAAGAGCTCAACCTCAACGAGGCGCAGTTCAAGACGGACATGAAGGACTGCGTCGCGCAGATGCAGAAGGACATGCACGAGCTGCAGGCGTTCGGCGTCGGCGCGACGCCGTCGTTCTTCGTCAACGGCCGCTTCATCTCGGGCGCGATGCCGATCGAGAACTTCACGTCGCTGATCGACGAGGAGCTCAAGAAGGCGAACGACCGCATCGCGCAGGGCACGCCGCAAGCGCAGTACTACCAGCAGTGGATCATGGATAAGGGCTTGAAGACGCTCGAGCCGGCCAAGCAGTAGGACGCCGTACGCGCTCGAAATCGGCCCCTCGCGGGCCGTTTTCAGTTTCGGCGGATCGCGGCTCGCATGGGGCCGCTTGCAGTTTCGGTGTACGGTGATCGCGTGGCGTCGCCGCCGATCCCCGAGCGCAACTGGGTCAACATCCAGTGGCTCGCGCGTCTGCGCTGGGCCGAGGTCGCGGGGCAGGCGCTCACCGTGCTCGCCGCGCAGTTCCTGCTCGGCGGCTCGCTACCGATCTCGCTGCTGCTCGCGGTGACCGGCGTCGGGCTCGTCTCGAACATCGCGCTCGAACAATATTTCTTCGGCGATCGCCGGCGCGGGCTCGCACCCGGATCGTTCCGGCTCGGTCGCGATGCCGAGGCGTCGCGGCCCGTGCACGAGTGGCACATCGCGATCGTGATGATGCTCGACATCGCGCTGCTGACCGGCTTGCTCTATCTCACCGGCGGCCCGACGAATCCGTTCAGCTCGCTCTACCTCGTGCAGATCGCGCTCGCCGCCGTGCTCGTGCGCGCGCGGTGGACGTGGATGCTCGTCGGGCTGTCGTTCGTCGGCTTCGGCATCTTGCTGGTCGCGCATCAACCGCTCGAGATCCCCGACGACAGCCGCATGATCGGCACGTGGGTCGCGCTCGGCGTCGCGTCCGCGTTCGTCGTGCACTTTCTGTTGCGCATCACCGGCGCGTTGGCCGAGCGCGAACGCGAGCTGACGACGGCGCGCGGGCTCGCGGCACGCCAGGAACGCCTCGCGTCGCTCGCGACGATGGCCGCCGGCGCCGCGCACGAGCTGTCGACGCCGCTCGGTACCGTCGCGCTCGCCGCCAAGGAGCTCGAGCGCGCGCTCGCGACCGATCGCGGCGAGCTCGCCGCCGACGCGCGCCTCATCCGCGAGCAGGTCGGTCGCTGTCGCGCGATCTTGGATCAGATGGCGCAAGGCGCCGGCACGATCGGCGAGCACGTCGCCGCATGCACGGTGCGCGAGCTGCTCGACGAGACGCTCGTCGGCATTCGCGAGTCGCCGCGCGTCACGCGCGAGATCGCCGACGACGTCGCGAGCTTCACGCTGCGCGTGCCACCGCGCGCGCTCAGCCAGGCGCTGCGCTCGCTGGTCACCAACGCGCAAGATGCATCGCCGCCGAGCGCGGCCGTGCTGGTCAGCGTGCATCGCCGCGCGAGCACGCTCGCGGTCGTGATCCGCGATCGCGGCAACGGCATCCCGGACGAGGTCAAGGCGCGGATCGGCGAGCCGTTCTTCACGACGAAGGCGCCGGGCCGCGGCATGGGCCTCGGGCTGTTTCTGGCACGCGCGGTCGTCGAAGGCATCGGCGGCTCGCTGCAGATCGATTCGGCCGAGGGCGGCGGCACGGAAGTGCGCGTCAAGCTGCCAACCGACGTCGGCGTCACGGAGCCGCGGCAGGTCGTCGCACCCAGCGACGGGCCTGAATCGATCGGCGCGGCAATGGTATCCAAGCCAGCATGACGACCGCCGAGCAAAAGCCGTCGATCCTGATCGTCGACGACGACGAGGTGTACCGCAATCGGCTCGCGCGTGCGTTCGTCGATCGCGGCTACGAAGTGCGCACCGCGGGCGATCACGACGGCGGCGTCGCCGCGGCGACGACCGACTCGCCCGAGTTCGCGGTCGTCGATCTCAAGATGCCCGGCAAGAGCGGGCTCGAGCTGGTCAAGGCGCTGCGCGAGATCGATCCGGCGACGAAGACCGTCGTGCTGACCGGCTACGGCAGCATCGCGACCGCGATCGACGCGGTGCGGCTCGGCGCGACGTATTACCTGTCGAAGCCGGCCGACGCCGACGACATCGTCGCCGCGTTCGCGCGTGCCGAATCACCGCCGCTCGAACCGCCGGCCGATCACGATTTTCGCGCGCCGTCGCTCGCACGCGCCGAGTGGGAGCACATCAACCGCGTGCTCTCCGACGCCGGCGGCAACATCTCCGAAGCGGCGCGCCGGCTCGGCATTCACCGCCGCAGCTTGCAGCGCAAGCTGCAAAAGTATCCGCCGAAGACGTGAGTCAGCGCGCGCGCACGGTGAGCCCGACGAGGATCGTGTGCTCGTCGCGGATCTCCGCGCGCACGGCGACATCGCCACGACGGCCGTGCACGACCACGCCGACGAGCCCGCCGTGGATGAAGTTGTCGGACGAATCGCGCGACACGACGAGCAGCCGCGTCACGAAGCTCGCGGTCAGGTCGAGCCACGGCCCGAGGTGCAGGCCGCCGGCGAGCGTCGCGCGCAGCACCGTCGTGTAGTCGTTCGTGCCCGGCGGCTCGGGCTGCCACCACTCGGCCGCACCGCCTTCGACCTGCAACCACCACAGATCGCCGCGCCAGCGCCAATCGGCGACGAATTCCGCCGACGTCGTGTGCGGCATGTACAGCTCGGGATCGGCGACGCGCGGCGCGGCGACCGTCGTATCGACGAGCGCGCCGTTGCCGTTGGTCGGCGAGGTCGGCGCCGCGACGCGCAGCTCGATGCCGACGAGCCGTTTGTTCGCGGGCAACCACGCGGCGCCGATCATCGCGTTGCCGATCGCCGCCGTCCGATCGCCGTACGCGACCGGCAGCACGGCATCGAACGCCAAGCCCGGCAACAGCTCGACGCGCGCAGACGGCGTCGCGGCATACGCGTCGATCACCGTCTCGCCGAGCGCGTGCGCGAACGCGAGATCGATGCCGCCGCTGATCCCCGACGCGTGACGGATCGACATCGTGCCCAACGCATCGACGTCCGGCGGCCGGACAGCTTCGTCCACGTCGTCGGCCGGCGGTGGCGCGACGACAGCCGGCGTGATCGGCGGCAGGCTCG
>DASXEF010000030.1:0-10904 GCA_036490255.1 Kofleriaceae bacterium | reverse complement strand
CTTCACGGGCCTATCGAGCCTCAACGGTGTCGCAGGTAACTTCGTCGTGCTCGAAAATGCGAATCTCGACTCGTTTGCTGGGCTCACCAGCTTCACGCACGTGAACGGCAGTGTTGATATCGAGAGCAATCCGAATCTGCCCGCCGCTACCGCCCAAGCGTTCGTGAATGAGATCACGGTGCGCGGCAGCGTCACGATCAACTAACGCGCTTCGTGCTCGCGAGTTGAAGTTGTCGAGCCATGCCTAAATGCCTAGGGCTTCCTCGAGAGCGTCGGCGATATTGTTGACGTTCGTTGGAGCGAGCACTTCTGGAAAAGTGTCTGGGTTAACGATGAATCCTGGACGCGATGTCTCGTGGAGCGCGACGATGAGCGCGAGCGTGGCGTCGCGGTCGATCGGATGCGCGGCGATCGCTCGTGCAAACAACTCGTACCAGCGATCTTTCGGATGCTCTTTGCCACGCAGCACCGACGGGTGATGGTTGATGAACACTTCGCCGAACGTGATGACTGGACGGCCGAACATCACGCCTTCCCAGCCGACCGTGCCGGTGATCACCGCCACCGCGCTCGCGTCACGGATGAGTTGCCAGGTATCTTCATCAGGCCCGAGCAACCGTACGGACGGGATCGCACGCAGCGCCTGGTAAAACGCCATGTCGCGTCGACCGCGATTTGTGACGTGCTCTTTGACGTACAGCCGATGGTCGACCGGCAAGCTCGCGGCGATATCGCGTAACAAATTAGCCTGATCGAGATACATCGGCGCTTGCACGAGCGTCGACGCCTCCGGCTGATAGTGAATCGGATAGAGCACGTAGCGCTCGCCGGAGACCGGCCGCTCGAAGATGTGATGGCGTTGTGCATCAACAACACGCGCCATGCGCACGAAGCGCTGTTGCATCGCGCGCCACGGAGGCACGATCGTGGGATCCGCACGATCGCCGAGCCAGCGCCGCGCGATCGCGAGCATGCGCGTCGCATCAACACGCTCGAGCTTCGGCCGCTTCGCGCGCGTAGCCATGCCGGTCGGGCGCACGGGACGGTCGAGAAATTTCGCGAGATACCGCTCCGCCAGCTCTCGTTGCGCGGTCGACATCCCGTTCGCGAGTAGCATGTGGAAGCGCTCGTCGAGCTGCTCTGGCATCTGTGGTGCGCGAGAGAACACGCAGAGCCGATTTAGCAATCTCCCGTTGCCGATCGCCCAGTACTTGATGCCGCGTTCACGCGCAAGCACGAAGTGGACATAGCTGTGAAAGCAGGACACGTCTTCGGAGAAAATGAAATCGGGCTTCGTGCGGTCGAGTGCCGCCGCGATCACTCGAAAGGCGACTTCGGCCATGCGCATGATCTGCTCGTAAGTCTTGCCAGCAACGAGGTGTCGCTCGGAGAGCAACATGCGCTCGATCGAAACGCCGAGCTCGCACTCACGCTGCGCGAGCCACGCGAGGTCCGGTTTGAGGCCATCGTCGAGCTGCGGCAAGAGATCGCGCGTCCAGACCGTTATGTCGCGGTACGGAACGCCGCGATCGGTCAAGTAGCGCTCCTGCTGTTTGCTCCAGACGAATCCGGTGAAGTCGCTTACACCGTCGGAGGCCAGCCGGCGCGCGACTTCGTGAAAGAGGACCTCGTGGACCGAGAAGAAGATGAACGCCTTCAACTCGGAATCCATGCTACCGAACGCCGACCGTGGCTACGCCTGATGCGATTGCAATTATGCGGCTCGATCATGTGTTCGTCGTCGATATCGACGCCTCCTTGCCACGTTCAAGCGCAGCGACGTGGCGAACGATCCACGCCGTCGACCACGCAAGTTGGACGGCCTTGTGGAAAACGATCGCGAGCGCGACACCGAGCAGACCGAATTCGAGCCCGAAGAAGACCACGGCGCTCGCGAGCACGGCAAGCGACGCGCAATCGAAGACGAGCAACGTTCCCGGACGGCCAAGCGCGATCATCGCACGCATCACGGGCGCCGCAGCCACGTGCAGCACCATCGCCACCATGTACCAACGAAACGGTTCTGCGGCTGCGATGAACGCATCGCCCGCCACGAGGTGAACAAGCAGGCGCGCGCCAAGACTGGTCACTAGGCAGATTGCGAGCGCGCCCACCGCTGCCAAGCTGGCTGTGCGGCGCAGTAGCACGCGAAAGCCGCGGTAGTCGCGAGCCGCCGCACAGCGCGCGAGCTCGGTAAACAGCACCTGCTCGAACGGCATGAACACCCTGCCCGGGATGGAGCCGAGTTGCTTGACGACGCGGAACAGGCCCGCGTCCGCCTTCCCGAGCAGCGAACCAACCACGATCATGTCGAGTTCAGACTGCGTCGTGCGCACCGTCAACTGCGCGTTGGTCGCGACCAAAAAACGGACGAGTCCTGGATGATCACGACGGATCCCGCGCACCGACGTACGTAGCCAACCACCGTACCCATTGCGCCGTGCGACCCAAAACGATGCAGCTGTTGTCGCGACATTACTAAGTACTTCGCCCAACACCAAGGCGTAGACGCAGCCATCGAAGCCGGCTCCCGACGCGACGAACACAACGACGAGCAGTGTCATCACCGCAGCGCCGATGCTGCTGATGATCGCCTGCACGCGATATGCGTCGCATACGCGATAAATCCCGTCGGATGTTCCGGCAACCTTCGAAACCAGCGTGACGCCGTAGATAGCGCACAACGTCGCTTGATGCGTCGTCCAGCCGAAGGTTCCCGGGATCACGAACGCGAGCCCGGTAACGACCAAAAGGCCGAGCCATCCGGTCGAGATGTCGATGGTGAATGCGAGCTTGATGATCCGGCGAAGCTCGTCGGGTTTGCCGGCGGCGATTTGCTCGGTGCCAAACTTGATGATCGCTTGCCACGTGTTGAAGTTGGCGTAAAGATCGATGATCGCGACGACGCTGCGATATAGCGCGATCACGCCGAACTGCTCGGGACCGAGTTTGCGTGTGAGAATTCCGAGAGTGATTAGGCCGGAGAGCGACGCCGCGAGCTTACCAATCGCGATCGGTACGCCGTACTTGGCGACCTTGCGAACGGTCCGATCACGGAGCGCCGATACGACACTCGAGGCCATTAGTAGTTGTCCGAATCACCCATCGTGATCGCGAATCCAGAATGGTTCCATCGCGTCTCGGGAATCGCGAAGCCGCCAAACGTTCGGCCGCCGAAGTACGCGAGCGGTTCCTTCGGCGTGAACCCGAGCTTCTCGAGCTCGCCGAACGCCGCGTCGGTCGTCGCCATCCACGTGCGCACGGTCGCGTATCCGCGCGCCTTTGCCCACGCGCAGATCGATCGCACCAACGCGCCGAAATGCTTCGGCGCACGCTCATAGAGATAGTCGACGAGCTCCAGCGAGCGCGTCGTCGGCGACGTCGCGTAGTCTTTGGCGACGAGCAGCACGTTATCGCCGGTGAAGAACCGATAGCGCACCGTCGGGTTGTTCGCGTACCGCCACTGCATGTAGCGAGCGTCGCGCGCGGATGGATAAACCCGTCCATCATCCGAGCGCGCGAAGAGCTCGTCGATCCCAGACGGGAGCTCGTCGAGCTCGTCGACCGGATCGCCGTCCTGGTCGCCGATCACGCGCGTCATCGTGAACATGATCGCGACATCGCGCCATCGCAGCTTCGTGGTGAATCCGTAGTGCGACTGCACGTTCGGCAGCCCCCAGATCATCCCGTAACCGAGCGCGGTCATCCGCGCGTAGAGATCTTCCGCCAACGACGTGAACACGCCGCGGTTGCGATACGCCGGGTGTGTCATCGTTGTCATCGACTGCGCCGATCGCACTTCACCGCCGAGCCACGACCGCATCGGTGATGCCGCGTAGTGACCGGCGAGCACCTCGCCGTCCCATAGCAACGTCACGAGCGGCGAGCCGAATGGATTATCGAGAAATCGCCATCGGTACAGAGCGCGTGGCAGTTCGAACCCGTACACGAGCCGAAATAGCTCCAGCACGCTCGAGATCTCGCGCTCCGACGTCGGGTCGAGCGGACGCGTGTCCATCAGCGCTCGCCTCGAAATTCTTGTGTGGTCGCGAAGCCATCGCGCGATACGCCCTTGCGGCCGAGCACGAGCGAGACCGTCTTCAAGATGATGCGTGCGTCCAGCGCCAAGCTCCAATGATCGACGTACCAGACGTCGAGCGCGAACTTCTCCGGCCACGATAGATTGTTACGACCGTTGATCGCCGTCCACGATGTGATGCCTGGAAGCACCTCGTGGCGACGCGCTTGCTCGGTCGAATAGCGCGCGAGATATTCCATGAGCAGCGGGCGCGGACCGACGATGCTGAGATCGCCGCGCAGTACGTTCACGAGCTGCGGCAACTCGTCGAGGCTTGTCGAGCGCAAGAACTGCCCGAGCTTCGTCATCCGCTGGCCGTCTGGCAGAGGCTTGCCGGATGCGTCGTGTGCGTTTCGCATCGTCCGCAGCTTGTAGAGCGTGAACGGCTGACCGTAACGACCCGGCCGTTGTTGACGAAACAGCACCGGCGACCCCATCGTCGCGCGAACCGCGACTGCTGCGACAGCCATGACCGGTGCTGCGGCCACGAGGCCGATCGCCGCCGCCGATCGATCGACCGCGCGTTTGACAAATAAGCGCCAGCCGGCCTGTCGCGTCATGGACCGAGGATATAGCGCTGCGAGGCTCACGGCACGAACCCCTCGTAGGCGCGCCGCGCCTGCTCCCACACGCGCTCTCGTGCGAACTGGCTCGCCGCGCGTGATCGAGCGCGCTCGCCGTCGCTGCGGCGCAGCTCGGAATTCTCGAGATACGCGAACAACGCGTCGGCGAATCCACGCGTATCTCCCGGCGCGACCAGGCGCCCGGTTTCGCCGTGAACGACAACATCGACGACGCCGGTCACGCGTAGGCCGACAGTCGGCACGCCCGCGGCCGCCGCTTCGAGCGGTGCGTTCGGAAATCCCTCGCGCCGCGATGGAAACGCCAACACGTCCATCATCGCGTAGTACGGCGCCGGTTCGGCGACGCGAGGAACAAGCACGACATCGCGGCGCGACGCGAGCTCGTCGGTCGCGCGATCACCCGCGAACCCGGCTCCGACGACAACGAGACGCGCGGTCGGCAGCGCCGCGCGCACGCGATCGAACGCGGTCAAGAGCTCGCCGATGCCTTTGTCGGCGACTGGCCGCCCGATGAAACCGATCACGGGCGCGTCCGCTGCGATACCGAGCTCGCCGCGGAGCTCGCACGCATGGCGTTGCTGATCCGCACTGCGCGCGAATCGCGCGAGGTCGACGCCGTTCGACGAGCCGGCGCCGAGCACCACGCACTTGCTCGCGGGCGCGAAGCCACCGGCGATGTACGCCTGTCGCAGGCTATCGCTGTTGCAGATGATGCGGTGTGCGCACGCAGCCGCGATCCGCTCGGTCGCGGCGAGCACCGCGCGTTTGGTGCCGGTTTCGGTCTCGAGTCGGAGCCCGCGCAGCTGATAGATGCGCGCGGAAATTCGCAGGGCTGCAGCCGCCATCATGCCGAGCAACCCTGCTTTCGCAGTGCTCGCGTTGATGATGTGTGGCTTCAGTGCACGGAGTTCGCGCGTGATTCGCGCCAGCGAGCGAGCATCGGCGGTGACCGCAATTTCGCGCTCGATCGGGATCCCGATCACGCGCACGCCCTCACGCACTGCGACTTCGTCGAGCTCCGGCCCCGGCGAGCTGATCACGGTGATGTCGAACCACTCGCTCAAATAACGCAGCTGACCTCGCAGCAGGACGTTCGCGGTCACCGGCACCGTCACGGCGAAAACCAGTCGCGGCTTCACGCGGCCTTCGCGGCACGCAGCCGACTCGCGATCTCGCCTGGCGTGGTCCACCACAACGAATCGCCATACTCGTGCTCGAGTCGTGAGAACAGCAGATCGAGTAGGTTGCAGTAGACCGCGTCGATGCCGTCGAGCGCGACGTAACCGAGCGCATCCTTGATGATGTGGCCTTTGACGCTAACCAGGCCGCCGTGCTCGACGATCTGCTGCGCACGCTCCCATCGCGAAGTCGCCTGAAAGTTCGCCGTCACGTGGACGAGCCCGTTGTCGAGGCGCGTTGGATAGATCAACGAGCATCCGGTCAAGCCGCTCATGTTCGAGACCGCCGTCTCCGCGATCGGCGTCTTGATATCGCGCGCAGACGCGACGAACTCGAATCCGAGCTCTGCCATCGCGGCGAGCAGTGCCGGCGGTGCGTTCCATCCCGGTGGGCACATGCCACGCACGTACGGCAGTCCGCTCGCGTCGAAGATCTCGAGCATCTTGCGCAGCTTCGCGCGATGCGCGGCGATCGACTCGTCCTGAAATTCGACGTGAAGGCGCGGTCCCTTGTGGATGTGATGCAAGCCGTGCAAGCCGATCTCCGTGCGCGGCAATGACTTCAAATACGTGACGAACTCGGGATGACGATCGATCGCGCGCGCACCTTCGGGCAGCACGCGCGACAGGAACATGCGATCTCGCAACACCGGGATCGCCGACAACAGCCGCGACGGCGTCGGCGAGATCTCGCGCCAGTCTGCAGTCGTGAACAAGGTGACGTGGAGCTGCGGATGGCGCTCGAGCAACTCTGCGACGAGGCCGAGTGCGCCTCTGCCGAGATCGCCGCCAGCGTCGTAGTGATCGCGCGACCGGCCTGGATGAACGTCGTCGATCGTGAAGCAGACTCCAGCGCGCTTTCCAGACGGAAGCCAGTCACGCAGCGGCGTCATCGCTGTCGTACCTGCGTCGCGGTGTGCTGCTTGACCACCACGAATACAACGAGCACGACCCAAAACATCGTGAACCGCAGTCCTTGATGCGCAAGCGCGAACGATAGGCCAGCGACGAGAATCGCCTTGTCGCGAACCGACGTGCGTTTGAACACGCGCGCCAGGAAGACGAAGAACAACAGTGAGCCGAGAATTCCATACGAGAACAAGACAGAACCGAACGACGAGTGAAGCTCTCGTCCGTTCTCGCCTTCTTTTACGAAACGCTGGTACTCACCCTCGCCCGCACCGGTGATCAGATACTCTGGGTTCTTCCAGATGCGGTCGTAGCCGCGTTCCTCGGAAAATGTGCCATGGTGTGATAGCGACTGCGAGCGCTCCGAGATGTTGTCGATCGCCGTAGCGAGCGGGCCGCCTAGACTGATGACCGCGACCGCCACGAGGCTCGCGATGATGATCGTGCGGGGATTGGCAAACAGCATGATGAACAGGAGGATCGCGATCCCGACAAGTGCCGCGCGTGAACCCGAGAGCGTGGCGAGATACGCGCAAGCGGCGACCCCAAGCCCGGCGATCCACCGCCTCACGCCGATCGCGCGTTGCGTGAGCGCGAACACACACGCCGCCAGCAACGCGAAGTAACCGAGTTGGTTCGCGTTATTGAAGAAACCATCGTCGCGATACATGCCGCGCCGATAGACGAACGATGCCACGAGCTGGGCGAGGATCGAAACGTAGAGGACGCCGCTTGTGACTCTTAGAAATGTCACTCGGTCGCGCCGCGCGATCACGAGCCCCGAAAAGAACAACAGGGCGTTGAACAGGTAGAAGAACGGATGGATGACGAAGTCCTTCAGCCGATCGAACTTCCACAAGATCACCGCCCAGCCGTAGTTGACCAGCGCGACCCAGAGCGTGAACCACAGCAGCGCCCGAACGATTGCGCGCGTTGATCGATCAAGGCGGCGATGCCGCGAGAACAACGCGATCGCAAGCAAAACGAACACGAGCGCGTCACCCGGCTGCGGCAGTCCACTCGGTGCGATGTAGAGTGGAATCATCAGCACGAACAGCGCCCATACGATCAACGTCGGGCGTCGAATCGGCGAGAACACCGGCGACGCTGGCGACAGTGCGACGGCGGTAGGCTCAACCACGCGCGCTCGCCTCTCGCACGCGCGCGATCACACGATCGCGTTGCGCGCCGGTCAAGCCCGATCCACTCGGCAAGCAAATGCCCTGCTCGAACAGCCGTTCGGCGACCCCGCCGCCGATCGCCTTGCACGCGGCGAAGACCGGCTGCAAGTGCATCGGCTTCCATACCGGCCGCGCTTCGATGTCGTCGGCCTCGAGCGCGTCGAGTAACCGATCGCGCTCGTGCGCCGAGCCGACTGTTGCGCTCGTGAGCCAGAACGTCGCGTGCTGGCCGGCGCCTTCCGGCATGAAGCTCCAATTCGGCAGATCGCCGAGCGCGGCGCGATACGCGGCGTTGGTCGCGCGACGAGCGGCGACCCTACGATCGAGATCGGCAAGCTGCGCGCGCCCGACGGCGGCGAGCAGGTTCGACATCCGATAGTTGTAGCCGATCGCTTCGTGCTCGTAGTGACGTGCTTTGCTGCGCGCCTGCGTCGCGAGATAGCGCGCGCGATCGATCCAGTCTTTGCGCCGGCCGAGCAGCATGCCGCCACCCGAGGTCGTGATGATCTTGTTGCCGTTGAACGACAGGATCGACAGGTCGCCGAACGAGCCCGCGGGATGACCGCGATAGCTCGCACCGAGCGCTTCGGCGGCATCTTCGATCAAGTACACGCCGTGCTTGCGACACGCGCCTGCGATCGGCTCGAGATCCGCACACTGGCCGTAGAGATCGACGACGATCACCGCCTTCGGTTTCACCTTCGCGTCGTCGAGCGAGCGCGCGAGCAGCGCCGGATCCATGTTCCACGTCGCGGTGTCGCTATCGACGAAGACCGGCGTCGCGCCGACGTAGGTGACGGCGTTCGCCGTCGCCGCGAACGTCAGCGTCGAGACCCAGACTTCATCGCCGGCGCCCACGCCCATCACCTCGAGCGCGAGATGGAGCGCTGCGGTGCCGCTCGATAGTGCGAGTGCGTGAGGTAGCTGCAACTTCGCGGCGGCTTCGCGCTCGAACGCGTCGACGTGCGGGCCAAGCGGCGCGATCCAGTTCGATTCGACGGCATCGCGCAGTAGCTCGAGCTCGGTACCGGCGAGATCGGGCGGCGAGAGATAGATGCGCTCCATGCAGCTCAGTTCGGGATCGTTCGCGACGACCCGGTCGATCGCGTGGAGCCTTCGAGGTCGAGCGCTTTCTCGCCCGCGGCTGGCGTCGCGCGGCCAGGCAGTCGGCGCGTCGTCGCGTACTCGGGCACGAGCTCGCCGAGCAGCGCGCGCACTTTATCCATCGCCGTAGTGCGCGCCGCCGCGAGCAACTCGTCGACGCCGGCTTCGACTTCGTTCCACTCGTGCGGTTTGATCCGGCCGATGAACACCTTCGGGTGCTTCGTCTTGTCGGCGTGCTCGGCGTCGGTCGAGAGCTCCTCGAACAGCTTCTCGCCGGCGCGCACGCCGCTGAACCGGATCTCGATATCGTCGTCGGGACGCAGCCCCGACAGCGTGATCAGGTCGCGTGCGAGATCGACGATCTTCACCGGCTCGCCCATGTCGAGGATGAAGATCTCGCCGCCCTCGCCCATCGAGCCGGCTTGCAGCACGAGCTGGCTCGCTTCCGGAATCGTCATGAAGTACCGGCGCATCTCCGGGTGCGTGACGGTGATCGGCCCGCCTTTCGCGATCTGCTCGCGGAAGATCGGGATCACGCTGCCCGCCGAGCCGAGCACGTTGCCGAACCGTACGGTCACGAACCGGGTCGACGAGATTCGCGATAGTGCCTGCAGATAGATCTCGGAGACCCGCTTGGTCGCGCCCATCACCGACGTCGGATTGACGGCTTTATCGGTCGAGACCAGCACGAAGCGATGCACGCCGTAGCGCACGGCGAGGTTCGCGAGGTTACGCGTGCCGCCGATGTTGTTCTTCACGGCCTCGCCGGGGTTCCACTCCATCATCGGCACGTGCTTGTGCGCGGCAGCGTGGAACACGAGCTCGGGTTTGATCGAATCGAACAGCTGCGCCATGCGGTTTTCGTCGCAGACATCGGCGATCGCCGGCTCGATCAGCACGCCCGGATACGCGTGCACGAGCTCGCGATGGATCTCGAACAGCGCGTTCTCGAAGCGCTCGACGAGCACGAGCCGTGCTGGACCGAACCGGCAGACTTGGCGACAGAGCTCGGAGCCGATGCTGCCACCAGCGCCGGTGATGAACACGACGCGACCGCGAATGCTGGCACCGACGACTTCTTCGTCGAGGTTCACCGGTTCGCGGCCGAGCAAGTCTTCGATCGCGACCTCGCGAATGCGCGACAGATTTACTTTGTCGCCGACGATCTCGTAGACGCCGGGGATGATCTTGGTCTCGAGCCGCGCGTCGCGGCAGGCCTCGGTGATGCGGCGAATCTTGTCACCCGAGATGCTCGCGATCGTGATCAGGACACGCTGGATGTGCTTGCGCTCGGCAACCGCCGCCAGATCGCTGGTCGAGCCGAGCACCGGTAGACCGCCGATGCTCGTACCGATCTTGAGCGGATCGTCGTCGAGAAAACCGACTGCTTGCAGCGCGAGATCCGGCCGGCGCGCGATCTCGCGGGCGACGAGGACGCCAGCTTCGCCCGCTCCCACGAGCAACACGCGGTAGTGCTCATCGCCGATGACTTGGCGCTTGCGATCGCTCGCCTCACCTTGCATGCGGCGCAACGCGCGAATGCCGACGAGCGCGAGAAACGCGAGCACGAAGTTCATCGCGAGCACCCCGAGGGGAATCGTGACGATCGTGATCGCATGAATGCCGACGAATCGCGCGAGCACGCGCACCAGCACGAGTACGGTCGTGGTTGCGCTGGTCGCGACAAAGATCCGGCCGACGTCACCGATCGCGATGTACCGCCACGACATCCGGGGCACGCCGAACACCGCGAGACCGCCGTAGGTCAAGACGATCACGTACGGCCAGGTCGTGAGCAGCACGCGCAACCACGCGGAAGGCAGCGCGAACTCGAAGCGGAACAGGAATGCGAGCCAGTACGCGAGCGACA
>DASXEF010000007.1:0-1630 GCA_036490255.1 Kofleriaceae bacterium | reverse complement strand
ACCGTCGTTCGCGTCGCTGCGATCGTGCGAATCGTCGCGCGCAGCTTCTGCATCGCCGGGCCGTCGCCGATCAACGCCGGCGCGACCGCCGCCGTGCTAGGCCGCCGCGGCAGCGACGCGGCGCGGCGGAGCGCGAGCGTGATCGATAGCTCGTCGGGCTCCGCGATGATGTCGCTGACACCGGCCTCGAGTAGCTCGCGCACCACGTCGGGCGCGTGCGCGATCGCGATCACCGGCGGCGCATCGGGCTCGGCACACGCGGCACGCGCGAGCTCGTCGGTCGCGACCACCAGATCGCAATCGGCCGCCGCGAGGTGCCGGCGCGCCGCTTCGAGCCCACCCGCAGCGACCACCGCGAGCCCGCGCTGATCGAGCAGCACGTGGAGCGCGCGGCGGGCCTCGTCGTCGGGCCCTAGCAGCAACACCCGCTGCATCACTCACGAAGGTAGCACGTCGTGCCGTGCTAGGGTCGCCCCGTGCCTGCGGCAGGCAAACCTCTGATCACGGCGAACCAGGTCACGGTCCTGCGTCTGATCCCGATGCCGTTGCTCAGCTGGCTCATCTACAAGGGCTACGAGCGCAACGACGCGTCGCTGCTGTGGGCCGCGTTGATCGCCGGTGTGCTGATCGGCTGCACCGACTGGGTCGACGGCATGCTCGCGCGGAAGTACGGCCCAACGGTGCTCGGCGGTCTGCTCGATCCGATCGCCGACAAAGTCTTCATCGCCTTTGCGTACACGCCGTTCGCCGACGCGTTCATCGCTCACACCACGCGCACGCTCGTGCCGTGGTGGGCGTGCGCGCTGATGTTCACGCGCGAGTTCTTCATCACCGCGTTGCGCTCGTCGTACGCGCAGCGCGACTTGCAGCTCAAGACCAGCTTCCTCGGCAAGGCGAAGACGTGGACGCAGATGCAGGGCATCGGCATGCTGCTGCTGTTTCCGCTCGTCAACAATCGCAACGCGATCCTCGGCGGCCTGATCTTCGGGATCGTCGCGCCGATCGTGCTGTTCGTCGGACTTTGGGTCGTCAAACGCAAAGTCTGGCGCGCCGCATTCTGGATGAGCATCTCGTTCGCCGCGCTCACCGGCGTGTTTCTCTACGACGCCAGCTACGCACCGGCCGCGTTGATGATCGGCATCGTCGCGATCACGTGGATCAGCGGGCTCGACTACATCATGCTCGGTTGGCGCGAGCTTCGCGGACGCGGCGACTTCACGCGTGCCGACGGCGTGCGCTTGATCGGCGGCTTGTCGCTGCCGGTCTTGCTGTTCTCGCTGCTGCACTACACCGCCGCACCGCGCTGGACGATCTTCACGATCCTCGCGTTCGAGCTCGCGGTCGGCGGCCTCGACAATCTGCTGTCGACGCACAAAGTGGCGACGAAAGCACTCGCGTGGGGTGGTCGCGTGCTCGGCGTGAGCGTGTTGCTCGGTGCCGCGCTCGCCGTGCCGCAGATCGCGACACCGCTCTCGATCGTGGCAGCCGTGATCAGCGTCGTCGGCGTGATCGCCGAGTTCGCGCGTGGCAAGCCGTACTACGTCGGCGCGTTGGACTGAGATACCGTCTTCTCCGTCAAGCGTTTCATGCGGTCTCGGTGGTCGAGGTGAGACGAGGGACGAAGGGACGG
>DASXEF010001045.1:0-6299 GCA_036490255.1 Kofleriaceae bacterium | reverse complement strand
CGGCGACGTCGATCCGAACGGCGGCAATCCGAACCTCAAGAGCTCGTACTACGATCAGTCGGCGCTCGGCTTCGACGGCGACCTCGGCGGCGGCTGGCTAGTCTCGCTCACCGGCTACTACAACGTCGGCCACAACCTCGGCGTCGCGATCGGCCAAGCCGGGCCGCAGTTCTCGGATCTAGGCGCGCTCGGTCCGACGCTCGAGCTGTTGCTCGAGAAACAGCTCGGCCTCGCGATCTTTCGCGACAACATCGGCCGCGCGCTCGACCGCGGCATCGAGCTGTCGATCAAGCGGACGAGCGACAAATGGCTGTGGATGCTGTCGTACACGCTCGCGTACGCCGATCGCACCGACGATCCCGCCGTGCTGATCGGCTGGCGGCCGTTCGAGCTCGATCAACGCCACAACCTCAACGCGATCGCATCGCGCCGGCTCGCCGGCAACTGGACCATCGGCGCGCGCGTGCAGCTCGTGTCCGGCATGCCGTACACGCCGGCGCAGCTCGCCGACGAAGGTCCCGTGCCGCCGTTCTCGGCAAACCTACCGCTGTTCTTCCAGCTCGATCTACGCGCCGATCATCGCTGGCATCGCAGCTGGGGCGACATCAACTTCTACGCCGATATCCAGAACGCGACCGACTATCCCAACGTCGAGGGACGCGAGCTCTCCGACGGCGTCGAGAAGGATATCCCCGGGCTCCCCATCGCGCCGTTCGTCGGAGTCGAATGGATCCCAGGGACGTAGTCCATTAGCGCAACTTCGGTCGCGCAACACCGCGAGATCGTTCACCGCTCGAGGGACGGACTAAAGCAAGCGGGCGCTGCTCGAGGAACGGACCGGACAGCCAACGCGATCGAGCGACGTCGACACGCTCGAAGTGCGGCGAACGCACGTGTCCGGCGCGTTGCTTTAGTGCGTCCCTCGACGCTCGAACAAAGACGCGTGGTTACGCGATCGAAGTTGAGCTAATGGACTACGTCCCCGCTAGGTGATGAGTCCGGCGATGAGCCCGCCGGTGCCTAACAGTCCGAGCGCGATCGAAACCAGCCACAGTCGCTGTCGCTTCGCGAGCACGCTGATCGCCCCCATCGCGATCGCGATCTGGAACGCGGTCACGCCACGCGCCAGCCACACGTGGTGCTGCATGTGATCCTCCGAGGACTCCTCGAGATCGTGGCCCTTGTCCTGGATGTCTTTCATGTCGTTCTGGTACTCGTCGACCTTCTTCGCGCGCTCGTTCGAGACCGGTTTGTTGTCGTCCTTGCGCGAGTCGATGTCGTTCTGCAGCACCGCGAGCTTGATGCTCTTCGCCTGGTAGTACGACCACTGATCGGTCGCCTTCATCTGCTCGAGAATCGCTTCGTCGGAGTGATGCGACGCGAGCAGCGCGGTGATCGCCGCGAGCACGGCCAAGATCGCCGACGAAACCGCGACGCGCGCGATCCAGGTACTGCCACGATGCTCCTCGGCCGCCTCTTCCATGTGCTCGTGCAGGTGCTCGGTCGGGACTTCGATCTCTTCGGGCATCGCGGCATTCTACGCTGAGGCGCGCTACCATCGCCTCGATGGGGATCCTTTCGGCTCGTTGGGCCGCGCTCGGCTTGCTCGTGCTCTCGTGTGGCGGCTCGCAGCGCGGTGGCAGCGACGCCGAGCCACGCGTCGTGACCTACGGTCCGCTCGGCCTCAAAGCCGATGCGAAGAACCAAGGCCTCGCCGTGATCCTCGGGACCGATGCCCACAACGGATCGACGGTGCTGCCGCTGCCGGTCAGCACCGCGAAGGCGCAAGTCGACGCGATGTACGTCGTGATGGGCGGCAGCGAGCCAGCCACCGGCGGCATGACGCCGGTCAAGCTGACCACCGCGCCGAACCCCGACAAATCGGTGCAGGTCGGCGTGTTCGAAGAGTTCGCCGGCGGCACCGGCGAGCAATGGCGCGCCGGCGTGTGGGTCTCGGCGATCGTCGCTGCGACGATCCTCGGCAAGGACCTCACCGACTTCACGTTCTCCGCGGCATCGGGCGGTTACATCGACGGCGCATCGGCATCGGGGTTGATGGCCGGTGGCTTTCTCGCCGCGCTGACCGGCGTGCCCGTCGATCCGACGGTGACGATGACCGGCATCATCAATCCCGACGGCACGATCGGACCGGTCGGCGGCATTCCCGAGAAGTTCCTCGGCTCGATCGCGAAGGGCAAGAAGCGGCTCGGCTATCCGATCGGCATGCGGATGGCGAAGTCCGAGGCGACCGGCGAGAACGTCGATCTCGTCGAGCTCGCGAAGCAACACGGCGCCGAAGCCGTCGAGATCGCCGACGTCCACGAGGCGTACAAGCTGCTCACGCACAAGTCGCTGCCCGATACGGTGCCGGTCGCTGAAGCCGACATGGCGCTCGACGCCGGCACGGCGACGGCACTCGAAGCGAAATACAAAGAGTGGCAGAAGCAGCTCGCGACCGAGTGGGCGTCGATCGTGCAACTCGACAACGTCGGCAAGCTGCCGAAGGTCGTCGTGTCGTTGCGCGACTATGCGAAGCAGGCCGCCGACAAGGCCGAGGCGCTGCACAAGCAAGGCGCGATCGGCGCGGCGTACTCGTCGATCCTGCAGGCGTGGACGTTCGCGACCACGACGAACGCGGTGATGGACGTCATCGGCAAGCTGCGCGCCGGCAATCTCGACGGTGCGCTGTCGACGTTCGAGACGTTCCAGAAGCTCGGCGAGAGCTCGACCGCCGTGTTCGAGAAGATCGGCGCGCTCAAGCCCAACACGCTCGGCGGCCATCTGCAGATGATGTCGGCGTTCAAGGCCGCGTTGACGAGCTGGGTCTATCACTCGCTCGCGCAGCAGGCGGCGTCGCAGGCGAGCGCGCAGCTCGTCGAGCTCGGCAGCGCGCCACCGGCACAGCTCGCGACCGCGGACCTCGGCGAGCAAGTCGCGAACGCCGTCGCGCCCGCGCTGCTCTACTACGGCCGCGCGACTGCCGAGACGACGCTCGCGATCCAGCAGCTCGACTTCGAGCACGAAGACAGCGTCGCGTACATGTGCTCGATCCCGAACGTCGTACGGATGTCGACGTCGTTTCAGTCGGCGGGCGCGGCCGGGCTCAATTACTTCGACCAGCTGCTCGTCGAGCCGCTCGCGAAGCAATACGAGATGACCGCCGACCAGGCGCGCCAGCGGTTCGCGCTGGCGGAGCCGGATTATCTCGTCGCGTGGACCGTTTCGAAGCTCTCCGATAGCGAGGGCCTGCCGAAAGATCTCAAGACCGCGTGGGGCGAGCACTCGCTCGCGTGGGGTTTGCTCTCGCTCGCCGGTAGCGAGCTCGCGTACTTCGACTCGGCGCAGCTGATCGCGAAGTACTACTCGCTCGGCGTCAGCACCGACGACAACAACAAGGTCGACAAGCTCGAATACGAAGAGGCGTTCACGAACATGCTCGCGTCGGCGGAGCGCAACGCGCGGGCGAATGCACATGCCGCGCGCATCGCGGCCGGCGCGATTCCGGTGCAGGCGAAGCTC
The DNA here is from genome assembly GCA_036490255.1 of Kofleriaceae bacterium. Lineage (GTDB taxonomy): Bacteria > Myxococcota_A > Polyangia > Haliangiales > Haliangiaceae > JABFXX01. The sequence goes on along the minus strand of DASXEF010001045.1, from coordinate 2,780 downwards.
GCGTATCAGCTCGCGAGCATCGAGCGCGCCGGCGACCTCACCGACAAGGTCGATGCGCTCAGCGAGTTCTGGGCAAGCTCGGCGTTTTCGCAGACCGCCGTGATGCTCGCCCGCAACTAACAGGGACGTAGTCCATTAGCGCAACTTCGGCGTTGTAACCGCGCGTGACTGTTGATGGTGAGAGGGACGTACTAAAGCGAGCGTTGAAGGCGAGCGTCTCGCGCGAGTCGGCGTCGTGCGGTGGCGGCTCGGCCATCGGCCGATGCACTTCGAGATCGACCGCCGGATCGAGCTCGACCTCGGAATCGCGCGGTACTGCGCGGCGATCCGGGGCTCGATTAGCGTGACGACTAGCATCACGTCGTTCTCGATTGCGAGCCGCAGCGCCGAGCGCTCGCTTTAGTCCGTCCCTCGCGCCCTGAATGATCTCGGCAGCTTCGACAATCGAAGTTGCGCTAATGGACTACGTCCCCTTTTGGGAGCGGAGCAGCTCGGCGATGTCCTTCTGGCCGGCGGGGTCTTCGAGCAGCGTGATCGGCTGATCCGCGAGCAGCTGGTCCTCGAGAATGATCTCGACGGCGCGACGCGCGCCGATCAGGCCGCTCGCACGACCCGGCAGCTGGATCGACCAATCGGTCGCGCTCGCGCGCGAGACCACGCCGAGGATCCACGCGAGGTCCTTGCGAAACCGATCGTCGGTGTAGCCCTTGGCTTCGCCGAGCCCGAACCACATCACGCGGCTGAAGCGCAGGCGGCGTCCGGGCGGCAACAACATCGTCTCGCCGGCATCGGCGGTCGCGCGGTTCGACTTCACGAGACGCGACAGCCGGCCGCACAACCGCCAGTCGGCGAGGCCGGCCGCTCCGCGCAGCGGTCGATCGTCTTTGAACACGGGCAGCACGAGACAGTCGCGCGCGGTCTCGTCCCAGCGCGCGAGATCGAGCGGCAAGACGTTCAGCGCCATCTCGGCTACGCCTCCGGCGAGCGGCCGACCGCTGCCGCGATGCGATCGAGCACGCCGTTGACGAACGCCGACGACTCCGCGGTGCCGAAGCGCTTCGCGAGCTCGACGGCTTCGTTGATCACGACCTTGACCGGCACGTCCGGCGATGCGAGCAGCTCGGTCGCGCCGAGCCGCAAGATGTTGCGATCGACGCGGCTCATCCGCTCGAGGCGCCAGTTCTTCGACGACGTCGCGATCAGCTCGTCGATCTTGCCGCTGTTCGCGGTCGCCTTGGCGACGAGGTCCTTCGCGAACTCCTGCGCCTCGGACTCGATCTCGAGCTCGAACTCGCTCGCCCACGCACCGACGGCGCCGCTGAGATCGGCGGCGGCGTCGTTGTCGCGCGCGTAGAGCAGCTGCAGCGCGTATGCGCGTCCGCTGCGCCGGCTGCCGGTCGCGGTCATTTCGCTTTCTTTGTCGAGCGCGACTTCGCGAGCGCCTTGAACAGCTGCGCGAGCTCGATCGCGGTCATCGCGGCGTCGAAGCCTTTGTTGCCGGCTTTCGCGCCCGCGCGATCGAGCGCTTGCTCGACCGTATCGGTCGTGAGCACGCCGAACGCGACCGGAATCTCGCCGCCTTCGGCTGCTCGCGCGAGGCCGCGCGCCGCTTCACCGGCGACGTAGTCGAAGTGCGGCGTCGAGCCGCGAATCACCGCGCCGAGCGCGACGACCGCGTCGATCCCGCCACGCGCGATCACGCGGCGGACGACCTGCGGCAGCTCCCACGCGCCGGGGCAGCGCACGATCTCGATCGCGTCGGCATCGCCGCCGGCTCGAACGATCGCGTCGGTCGCACCGGCGATCAGCGGCTCGACCACGAGCGCGTTGAATCGGCTCGCGACGATCGCGAACCGGAGGCCCGCGGCGGACAAGGTGCCCTCGATGGTGGTCGCCATGCCGCTTCTGTATACATCAACTCGACTTGGTCGCGCGCGTCTGCCGAGTCGCCGGGATGGGCACGCGCTCGACGACCTCGATGCCGAAGCCTTCGAGGCCCGAAATCTTGCGGTCGCTCCAGATCATCAAGCGGATCTTCTTGCAGCCGAGGTCGGCGAGCACCTGCGCGCCGAGCCCGAAGTCGCGCAGCGCCTCGCTGGACTGGTTCGAGAAGCTCGGGCGTGCGACCTCGCGCTGCAGCACGAGCCGCTCGAAGCTGCGGCCCAGCGTCGTGCGATTGCGATTGAAGATGTAGAGCAGCACGCCGCAGCCGGCCTCGTCGATCGCCGCGAGCGCGCGGTCGAGATCGGGGCGTAGATCGAACGGGTCGGCGAGCGGATCCATCGCCGCGACGCGCACGAGCACCGTGCCGCCCGCCGCCGAGATGCCGGCGACGTCGCCGCGGACGAGCGCCAGATACTCGGTATCCTCGACGTCGGTGGCGTAGTAGCTGGCGACGAACGGCTCGCCGGGCCCGAGCGAGCCGGGGCGCAACGAGCCGGTGCCTTGGCAGCGCACGATCCGCTCGCGCTGCAGGCGATACGCGATCATGTCGGCGACCGACAGCACCATCAGGCCGTGCTTTTGCGCGAACTGCTCGAGCTCGGGCAGCCGCGCCATCTCGCCGTCCTCGCGCATGATCTCGCAGATCACGCCGGCGGGCTTGAGCCCGGCGAGCCGCGCGAGATCGACCGAGCCTTCGGTCTGGCCGGTGCGCACGAGCACGCCGCCGCGCCGCGCGCGCAGCGGGAACACGTGGCCCGGCGAGACGATCTTCGCGGGGCCGGCGTCGTCGGCGATCGCCGCGCGAATCGTCGTCGCGCGATCTTTCGCCGAGATTC
>DASXEF010000993.1:0-11511 GCA_036490255.1 Kofleriaceae bacterium | reverse complement strand
GCTGCGCATCTGTCGCTTGCTCGCCTCACCGGCCTGAACCGACGGGAACACGAGGCTCAATGAGCCAGTTTGCGGGCCCGTCATCGACGGAACGAGCCCAAAGACTCGCGCGCTGACCAGGGTTTCTCAGCAGCCTGCTAGGCTGTGACGGGGTTCGCACGGCCGTTGTCGAGCGCGATCAGCTCTCGCATCGCGGCGAGCCGGATGCCCTGATCGACGCGCTCGGTGATCCGCGGCGTGATCCGCGCGAAGCCGAGCAAGCGCGACGTATCGCGCGCCAGCTCGGTCGCGGTGAGCCCGGCCGCGCGTTCGACGACGATGCGCGCTGCCGCGGCGATCTCGAACAGCGGAATTTGCGTGATATCGCGGCACGCGACGGCATTCGCGCCGGCGACGCGCACGTTCGGCACGAGCGCCGGATCTTGATCGAAGCGATACACGACGTCGGCTTCATCGCCGAAGCGACCGCGGCCGTCGACCGCGGCGCGCACCTGCGCGAGCACGTCGGGCGTGACGCGACCGATGCCGAAGTACGCGCCGACGCGACGCGCGAGTAGCTCGACGTGGATCGGCGCCTCGGCGGCGAGCACCTGCTCGACGACCTTGCCGAGCTCGCCGTGATGGCGACCGCCGAACATGTCGTCGGGAATGCGCCGGCCGGGCGGAATCGCGGCGGCCTGATACGGACCGATCGCGATCGTGCCACGTGCGACGTGCAACGGTCCGCTGCCGGTGGCGACCGGCGCGGTCGGCGCATCGGCGATCACTTCAGGTGCCGCCGGCGTTTCGATGCGGCGACGCGCGCGCTTGGCCGCGGCGGCGGGCACCGTGATGCGCGACACCGGCGCGGGCGTGAGCGTGCGTGCGCGTCGGCCCGCGGCAACCGCGGCGACGATCGCGCCGTGCGCGCGCTGGGTCTCGCGCTCCGGATCGAGCCACCAATCGAGCGTCCACAGCCGATGGACGCGCCAGCCGAGCCGCGCCAGCTCTTGCGCGCGCAACCGATCGCGATCGCGCGACGCCATCGTGCGGGCGTAACGCGCACCGTCGTGCTCGATCGCGAGCACGCAGCGCGTCGGATCGTCCGGATCGACGACCGCGAGATCGACGGAGCCCACGCGATGGCGCAGCGTCCAGCCGCGTTCGCCGAGCGCACGCGCGATCGCGGCGGTGACCGGCGAGACCGGCGTCTCGTCGACGATCGGCGCGCCGTCGCGTGCGATCGCGATCAGCTCGGCGAGCCCGCGCCACGCGCTCGGCGCCGTCGCGTCGATCGATTCGGGATCGAAGCTCGAGTAGATGACGAGCTTGTGGCGCGCGCGCGTGACGAGCGCCGCGAGATGCTGCTCGGTCAACGCGCCGGTATCGGCGACGGAGAGCAGCACGACGTTGCTCGGCTCCGCACGATCGGGCGTGCACACCGCGATCTCGACGCGCTTGTCGTCGAGCAGGTCTTCGATCAACGCCTGCTGTGCGCGCGACAGACACGCGATCGTGACGGCTTCGTTGTTGCGCACGCGCGCGATCGCGTCGGCGACGATCGCCGCGGCCTCGGCGCGATTGCCGCCGAGCGCGTCGGCTTCGCCGTCGATGCGCTTCCAGTCGAGCGCGCCGCCGCGCCGTGCGACCGGCACCATCGAGATGCGATCGCCGTAGTAGCGGCGATTCGCGAACGCGAACAGATCGTCGTGGCTGCTCGCGTAGTGATGTGCGAGCGCCAGCTCGGGCACGCCGGCACCGCGTGCGACATCGAGCAAGCTCGCTTCGGCGCCCGGTTGGCGCGAGTCGCCGAACGCGATGATCGCCGTCGCTCGTGCGAGCGCGCCGAGCGCGTCGCCGATCGCGAGCCGATGTGCGCCGTCGAAGATCACGAGGTCGAAGCTGCGGGCGTCGGTGCGCGCGAGCTCGGCCGGCGTCGCGAGCGTGCACGTGCCGTAGCGCGGGATCCGGCCGCGCGCGACGGCCATCGCGCCGCGATCGAGATCGGCGAACGCGGTGACCGCGAGATGATGCGAGTTGCCGTCGAAGCGCACGAGCTCGACCGCGCGACCGATCGCGGAGGCGACCCACGCGAGCAGCGTCGCGCGTTCCCACGCGAGCGCGAGATCGCACGCGTGCAGATCGCCGCGCTCGGCGGCGACGACGATCGCGCGCAAGCCGGCGTCGATCGCCGCGCGCTTCGCGAGCGTGTAGCGCGTCCACTTCTCGAGCGCGTCGACAGCTGCGGCGAGCGCGTCGACCTGCGTGCGCGTCACCGCGATGTGATCGTGGCCCGCGCCGAGCTGCGCGAGCGGGATGCCGGTCGCTTCGGCGAGCATCGCGATCGTCGGCTGATACCGCGCGACCGCGTCCGCGAGCCGCGCGAACGGCAAGAGATCCGCGCGATCACCGCCGGCGATCGCGACGGTGACCTGCGCGACGAGCGCGCGCCACGCGGTTTGCCGCGAGACGTCGCCACCGGCGATCGAGACCTGATCGAACGCGCGGCGCAATTCGGCGGCCCAGCCGAGCGCGGCTTCGAGCGGCTCGACCGCGACCGTCAACGGATCGGCGCCGAGCTCGCCGAACCAACGGCGCGCGGGCTCGGCCGCGGCGACGAGCGCCGTCCGGCACGCGCGCTCCGCGATCACCGCTTCGAGCGCGACGAGCATCGCGCCGTCGGTCTCGAGCGTGCCGGGCATCGCGGCGGCCTGCACCGCGGCGCGCGCGGTGCGCAGCGCGACGTAGCGCAGCGGCGCCATGCTCGTGGTCCAGCGCTTGAGCTGGCTCCACAGCTCGGCGGCGTCGAGCTCGCTCGCGTCGACGAATGTCTCGCCGACCTCGCCGACGAGCGCGCGATGACGCTGCGCGATCGCGACGAACGCCGCCGGATCGCGTGGCACTTCGAGCGAGCCGGTGCCGCGCGCGCGGATCAGCGCGATGCGCTCGCCAACATCGTCGGCGGCGTTGCGACCACGGCTCGCGGCGAGCAATTCGGCGCCGGGCCGCGGCGACGCGGCGGCGAGCTCGGCGAGGCGGCCGAGCGCGATCAGCTGATCGAGCGCGCGCGTCGTGACATGCGGCACGAGCACGGCGAGCTCGACGATCGCGCTCGCGAGCCCGGTCGAAGCTTCGCCGGCGATGTCGAGCGCGTTGGCAGCACGCGCGGCGTAACCATCGTGCCAGTCGGCGAGCGCCGAGGCGCGCCACGGATGCTCGACGACCGGCTCGACGGCTGCGGCTGCCGTCGCGAGCTCGGTCGCGGCGAGCTTGCGGCGCTCGAACGTCGCACGATCGAGCGCGGGCGCGTCGAGCTCTTCGAGCGCGGCGTTCGGCGTGGTGCGCAGCTCGACGAGCCGCGCGAGCGCGTCGTGGATCGTCAGGCCGAGCCCGTGCGCGCCGTGCATCGCGGCGACGTGGCGCTCGAGCTTGTGCGTGACCTCGGCGAGCCGAGCGGCGCCGACGGTCGGCCCCGACGCGGGCACCGGAACGGCGCGCGGCGCCGTCGTGCCGACGAGCTCGGCGAGCCCGACGGTGTCGAGCCGCTCGCGGATCGCGTCGAGCGCGCGCTTGTGCGGCGCGACGACGAGCACCGACGTGCCGCGCGTCGCGCATTGTGCGATCAGATTCGCGATCGTCTGCGTCGCGCCGGTGCCGGGCGCGCTGTGCACGACGACGCTGCTGCCGGCGGCGGCTGCCGCGAGCACGGCCGTCTGGCTCGCGTCGGCATCGAGCGGCGCGATCTCGGGCTCGCTGCGAACGAGCTCCGGCGCGGGCGCGTCGCCGGTGAGCCAGCGCAGCGGCAACGACGGCTCGAGCTTGTCGGCGTCCGCGAGCAATTCGTGCGGGCCGAACGCGAACGTGCCGAGCCGTGCGACGCGATCGACGCGCCAGCCCGGTCGTTCTGCGGCGATCGCGGTCGCGCGATCGAGCACGCGCACGAGATCGAGCGCGGCGGCTGGCTCGTCGAGCTCGACCTCGTGGTTCGCGCGCAGCCGCGCTGCGAGCACGCTGTTGCTCCGCGGTGCCCGATCAGTCGCGGCGACGAGTCGGGTGACGCCGCCGGCATCGCGGTCGAGCGTCATTGGCCACAGCACGAGCGGCGCGGTGCGGTGGGCGTCGTTGTCGATCCACGCGAGCTCGCCGATCGCGAGCCACAGCACGTGTTCGCCGTCGGCGAGCGCGTCGCGGGCGATGCGGCGAAGCCCGTTGACCTTCGCGGCGAGCTCGGCGGCCGGCATCGCGACGCGAATCCGCCCGGCCTCGAGCCCGGCGCATTCGGCCGGCTCGATCAGGTAGCGGCTGCCACCGACGAGCGAGAACACGAGCCGCACCGGGTCGCCGGCGATGGCGATGCCGTGGTCCGCCGTGTCGAGCAGCCGGTCGGCTGCGGCGAGGAGGGACTGCTTCCAACCGTCGAGGCGCGCACGCGCGGCGTTCTCCATCGAGCCCAATCTCGGCTCATTGATCGACCGAGCCAAGAAAACTGCAGAGTTTGGGCAGATCCCCTCTGCTTTAGTCCGTCCCTCGCCACCCTAGTAATATCGCGCGCCTACACGAGCTAAGTTGAGCTAGTGGACTACGTCCCCTTTGTGTTGGACCCGGCCGTCGTTCACTTGAACCACGGCTCGTTCGGCGGCTGTCCGGTCGCGGTGATGGATGCGGCGGTGGCGATCCGCGCGCGCGTCGAGGCGTCGCCGATGAGATTTTTCGTGCTCGAGTGGCAGCGCGAGCTCGATCTGGCGCGCGCCGCGCTCGCGCGGTTCGTCGGTGCGAACGCGGCCTCGCTCGTGTTCGTGCCGAACGCGACGGTGGGCATCGCCGTCGCGCTCCACACCGCGACCGCGCGCGTCGGCGCGGGCGACGAGATCCTCACGACCGATCACGCCTATCGCGCGTGCAAGAACCAGCTGGCGCGGCTCGCCGTCGAGCGCGGCGCACGCGTCGTCGTCGTGCCGATCGCGTTGCCGTTCGATCCCGACGCGTGCGTCGATGCGATCGCGCGTGCGATCACGCCGCGCACGAAGCTCGCGCTGTTCGATCACATCACGAGCCCGACCGCGCTCGTCATGCCGATCGAGCGCATCGTGCCGCTGTGCGCCGCGCGCGGCATCGCGGTCGCGATCGACGGCGCCCACGCGCCGGGCCAGCTCGCGCTCGATGTCGGCGCGCTGATCGCGCTCGGCGTGACCTGGTACGCGGGCAACAACCACAAGTGGCTGTGCGCGCCGAAAAGCTCGGGCTTCGTCGTGACGACCACGCCGCTCGTGCCGATCGTGACGTCGCACGGCGCGTCGCCCGAATACGGTCCCGACAATCGCCTGCACGCCGAGCTCGATTGGAGCGGCACCGCCGATCCGAGCGCGCACCTCGCGGTCCCGACCGCGATCGACCTCGTCGGCCATGCCGAGGTGCGGGCGCGCAATCACGCGCTCGCGGTCGCGATGCGCCAGCTCTTGCTCGACGCCGGCGCGAGCGCGCTCGCACCCGAGAGCTCGCTCGGCGCGATGGCCACCGTGCCGATCGAGCTGCCGCCGAATACGTCGCCGCTCGCGCTGCAAGACCAGCTACTGCGCGGCGGCTGGGAAGTGCCGATCATGCCGTGGCCGGCGCCGATCGGCCCGTTGCTCCGCGTCTCGGCGCACCTCTACAATTCGCTCGACCAGGTCGAGCGGTTGCTCGGCACGCTGCGCGAGCTCGGCGCTACTCCAGCGCGCCGGTGAACCCGGTCGTGAACTTCAGCGACGCGTTGGCGAGCGCCGCCTGCGTATTGCCGTCGGGTGCGGTGCCGGCCCACAAGCACGTGCCGCTGTAACCGAGCGTGACGGTGCCATCCGTCATCGCGCTCGCGGTCCACGCCGAGCCGGCCTTCGCCGTCGTCAGATCCGCATCGGCGACCGAGTAGCCGAGCAACGCGCAGTTGATGCCGTTCGTCACGATGCCACCGCCGAGGTAGAGCCGGAACGAGTCGCCGTCCTCGCCGATCACGCCGGGTGCGTCGGCGCTCGCGATGTCGACGTCGCCGTCGCACACGAGATCGCAGTTCGGATTGTCGGTGCCGGTGCCGCTGCCGCAGCTCGCCGCGGTCGGCTGGACGAGCGAGCCCTGACACTGCGCCTGCGGCAGATCGACGGTCATCTGGTGATCGTGCGTCGGATCGGTCTGCGTGATCACGACCTGATTCGGCCACGCGCGACTCGGGCACATCACGTCGGGCCGGCTGCAATCGAGATCGAACGTGTACGGCACGCCGCCGGCCGTGATCGTGAACGCGCCGCCGCTGCCGCCGAGCTGCGCGTCGTACGCGATGCCGCCGATCGTCGCCTCGACGGTGATCGCGTCGTCGTATGAGATTCCCCAGGTCCCGCTGACGTCGGGCGCCGGCGTGGTCGAGTCGACCGCGCAGCCGTCACCGGCGGCGCCCATCGTGAACGGCAATGTAGGGACGACGAGCAGAAGCAAGATTCGAAGCTGCATATGCCGGCAGCATTTTCAAACGTCGGACCAGGTCGTGCCGACGCGATCACGCGGAGTTGCGAGCACGCGACTGCCGTGGTTCGCGACGTGAACCAGCGGTCACGTCGCTAAATCCCGGTGACCGAGACGACCTTGTAGATCTGCACGGGCTGCGCGCGGCCTTTGACGTGGACCTCGCCGATCAGCTCCGTCGTCGCCGTCGGATCCAGCCGCTCGCGCGTCGCTTCCGAGATGATGATGTCGGTGCCGAGCTCCTTGGTCTTGCTCTCGAGCCGCGACGCGAGGTTCACGGCATCGCCGATCACCGTGTACTCCATTCGCTTCGCGCTACCGATGTTGCCGGCCACGACCTCGCCCGAGTGCATGCCGATGCCGAACCGCAACCGCTCCATGCCGCGCTCCGCGAAGCTGTCGTTGAGCTTGACCAGCGCGGCTCGCATGCGCACGGCCGCGCGCACCGCGCGCTGCGCGTCGTCGGCCCGAGTCACCGGTGCGCCGAACACCGCCATGATGTTGTCGCCGATGTACTTGTCGACGACGCCGCCCTCGCCGAGCACGCAATCGACCATGTGCGTGAAGTACTCGTTGAGCAGCGCGACGATCTGCTGAGCGGTCCGGTTTTCGGACAATGTCGTGAAGTCGCGCAGGTCGCAAAACAGGATCGTGAGCTCGAGCGTCTTGCCGCCGAGCTCGACCTCGCCGGCCATCACGTGCTCGAGCACTTCCTCGGTCATGTACTTGCCCATCGTGACGCGCAGCTTGTCGCGCTCGCGCAAGCCGTCGACCATCGCGTTGAAGCCTTCGGCAAGATCCTCGAGCTCGTCGCCGGTGTGCACCGCCTCGACCTTGACGTATTCCTGCTGCTCGAGCCGGCGCATCGCCTTGTTGATCCGCGACAGCGCGGTCGTCATCCGCGATGCGAGCCGCCAGCCGGCCGCGAGCGCGATGATCGCGGTGCCGAGCACGATCAACGCGGCGATGAACAAGTGGCGCCGCACGATCCGCTTGATGGCGCTCATGTCGAGCGCCGCCGCGAACCGCAGCTCGACGTGACGGTCGGCCGCTTCGATCGATTCCGGCACGAACGTCGCCAATGCCCACGTCGCGTCACTGTCGTAGATCGCCGGATGCTCGGTCGCGGTTTGCAGTGCTGCGGCGGGGAACTTCGTCGTCGCGAACTCGATGTAGCGCTCGCCGCCGTGCTTCTGCGCGTTGGTGACCTCGAGCGCGATCTCGCTGCCGATCTTGTGCTGCGCGTTTGCGAAGTACGGCTGATCGAGCGGCAGGCACACCATCAAGAAGCCGACGTCGCCGATCGGCTTGATGATCGCGATCGCGACCGGCGCGTCGTCGCCGAGCTCGCAGCCATGCGCGAGCACGAGGTGCGTCGCTTTCGCGGCCTTCTTCGGCAGTTCCTGGCGCGGCTTCGCGCAGCCGAACTGCACGACGAGGTTGCCGTCGGGACTGAAGAACAGCAGATCGAGATCCGGATACGCCTCGCGGAACGGCTTCACGATGCGCGCGAGGTCGGAGTGATCGGTCGCCGCCATCGCGGTGTTCGCGCTCGGCTCGCCGGAGATCGCGATCGCGGTGACGTCGAGATCGATCATGTCATCGTCGATCTCCTCTTCGAGCCCGCGGATCGCCGCCGGGACGCGCACGTGGACTTGCTCGAGCAGCTCGCGCTGCATCAGCCACCACAGGATCGGCAGCATCGCGAGCGCGGCGATCGCCGAGAACGCGACGAGCGCGGTCAGCTTGCGCCGAACCGTGTTGAAGATCATCGGAGCCCGCCGCGGAGCTCGCGGACCGACTCGATCGCTCCGTGCGGCCTGATCACGACCGCGCGAGCTGTGGCCCCGAGAATGTCTCCGCTCGCGATCAAATCTTCTTGCGGCGCTGCTGGAACGAGTACGGACGGTGGCCGGCCTTGCCCTTGTCGTCGCCGTCGTCACCTTCGACCGGCGTCCCCGCGAGCGGCTCTTCAGCGCCCGGGCGGAACTTGATCGATTGCAGCGGACTATCGGCGACCAGCACCTGGTTCTGGCGGCCGAGCACCGATTCCATACCCTCGAGCTTGTCGATGTCGTCGAGGATGTCGTCGACGGTCGCGTAGCGCTCGCTCTTCGCGTCGCGCGTCATCTGGTCGAAGATGTCGTCGATGCCGCGCGGCAGCGCAGGGTTTATCTGCGACGGCATCTGCGAGCGCCGGCCCGGCAATTTCCGCGTCAGCAGCTCGTAGAAGATGATGCCGAGCGCGTAGATGTCGCCCTGCGGGCCGGCGGCCATCGGATCGTTGTAGAGCTCGGGCGCCATGTACGCGACGTTGCCCATGCCGACGTAGACCTGGCGGATCACCGCGTGATCGCGCTCGATGATCCGCGTGAAGCCGAAGTCCGACACCTTCACGTTGCCGTACGCGTCGATCAAGAGCTGCTCGGGCTTGAGCCCGCGGTGATAGACGCGCTGCGAGTGCGCGGCGCGGAGCGCGTGTAGCGTCTGCAGCAGATACTTGAACGCGAGCTCGACCGGAATCTCTTCAGCGTCGTTGATCAAGCGGCGCGCCGATCCGTTCGGCGCGAGCTCGGTGACGACGTTCGGGAACTCGACCCAGATGTTGACGTCGTGGATCGGCAGAATATTCGGGTGCGCGAGGTTGCCCCAGGCGCGCACGACGTCGGTGAAGCGGCGCACGATCTCGTTGCGCTGGTCCTCGCTGAAGAACCCGAACAGATCGCGGATCTCCTTGAGCGCGACCTCGCGGTTGAGCGCGATCTGGCGCGCGCGATAGACCGTGCCCATGCCGCCCGAGCCGATCGAGGCGAGCTTCTCGTAGCGCTGCTCGCCCATGTCCATCTCGCCGCTCGCGACCGCCGACGCGCGGCCGCCCGATGCGGTGATCTTCGGCTCTTTTCCGGGCAAGCGTTGCGCGGCCGAGCCCTCGTTGCGCAATGCCGCAGCCGCTGCAGCCGCAGGTCCCGCGGGCGGCACCGCGCCGGCCTGCGTGCCCATCGGAATCGCGCCGGTCGGCACCGCCATCGCGCGGCTCTGGCGCAGCTTCTTGAAGTGGCTGACCGCGCGCTCGGTGAACTCGGAGAGGTTACCGCCGTTGACGACGGTCTCGCCCTCGGGCGTGACCTCGAGGCTCTCGCTCGAGCGATCGTGGCGGAGATAGCCCGACTTCTCGAGAAAGCCGATGTACTCGGAGAACGGGATCGACACCGCGCCTTCGCACACGCGACGGATGTCGTCGTAGCGGTTTTGGCGGCCGTATCGCGCCTCGGCCATCACGTTGGCGAGGATGAAGCGAGCCTCTTCACAGAGGACTTCCTTGGTCACCTTGGCGCGGCCTTCCATTGGAAGCGAATTGTAGGCACCGCCGACGCGGTGGGTCAATGCGGCGGCGTCGGCAAGCCCTCGGCGACCAGCCGGTCGACGAGCGGGCGATCGGCCGGCAGGATTTCCCAACCCGGCAGCTCGTCGGGCAACGCCCACACCAGGTCGGCAACCTCGACGGTGCGCGGCTCGCCGGCCACGATCGCGCACGGATATACGAGCATGACGAGGTCGAACTCGGGGTACGCGTGAAACAGCACGTCCCAGATCCGGCCGACGCGCACCGTCACCCCGATCTCTTCGCGCAGCTCGCGGATCAACGCGTCGACCGGCGCCTCGCCGGGTTCCACTTTGCCTCCCGGGAACTCCCACTTCAGCGCCATCGCTTGCGTCGCGGTCCGCTGCGTGATCAGCACGCGGCCGTCGCGAATCACCAAACCCGCGACGACGAGCTTGCGCGGATTCATGACAGCACGCGGCGCTGGTCGACGAACGGCGTCTGATCGGGCGGCCCGTCGGCGTGGTCGTAGACGAGCACGCCGCTTCGATCGAACGCGGCGACCGTCGCGCTGCGCGTGCCGTACACATCGCTGTGAATGCAGATCGCGGTCAGCTCGCGGGCGAGCTCGCGCGGCAACCGATCGGATGCCGGCGTGTCGTCGAGCTCGTTGCGCGCGCGGTCGCCGAGCGCGTGCTCGAGCGCGGGGATCGCATCGGCGAGCTTCGTCGATCGCGCGATGATCGCGTCGATCATGTGCGCGAGCCGGTCGCCGCGCGGAAAGCCGGGCGAGCCGAGCTTGTCGTTGCACAGCACGTGGACGCCGTCGCCGAGCGTCACGATCTCGCGCTCGCCGGTCTCTCTACGGAAGTAGCCGACGCGCGCACCGCGAGCATCGCCCCAAGCGAGGTTCATGCTCGCGTAGCTCGCCGGATCGATCGCATGTGCGTAGGTGTCGGGATCGTCGGCCATCGCGAGCTCGCGCACGGCGAGCCCGCGCGAGCGCAAGCCGACCGGCGGCGGCTGCATCACGCGCTGGTTCGTGACGGCTGCGAACCTGCCCGTTCGGTTGATCGCGAGCCAGGTTCCTCCCGAAAGTTCGTCGACCCCGCCCGCGATTCCCTCAGCAAGTTTCTCGGGACCACGCGTCGGCCGCGCGTAAAGCTCGTCGCGATTCGCAGCGATTACGAGCGGCGCGTCGAGGACGTTTACGAGGATCGCGATCGTGCACATCGAAAAAAAGCGTCGAAGAAAATTCTTCAAAAAAGTCAGCGCGAGAACGTGCCACGCGGCTTGCATAGCAAGCGTGCCGACCCTACAGTGCCGCGGAGATGAGACTGTATCCAGGGAAGGTCGACACGATCGCAGCGGAGATCATCACGACGCTCACGCAAGCGGGTGATATCGAAGTCAGCGACGGCAACGAGGCACAGCTCGATGCCGCGGCCGTTCTCAAAGAATACATTCGCGTCGACAAAGAGCTAACCGAGCGCGCCAAGGACATCCTGGAGATCCGCGGCCTGCCCTACTCGCACCTCGGTCGTACCAAGCGCCAGCTCGCGGAACAGAAAGAGTTCGGGCTCGGCGAAGAGGGCCTCGCGTGGATCGCGAACCAGATGCTCGAGGCGTTCATGTCGTCGCGGCACGTCGACGAAGTGTTCGCCGACGACGCGATCTTGCGCCGCAAGATCAAGGACATCTGCAAGAAGCACATGATGGTC